>OODV01000295.1 GCA_900299555.1 uncultured Endozoicomonas sp. | reverse complement strand
GTGTCGCATCCGTTCGGCGACCAAATGCATGGGCAATTATCCGCTTGAAGCGTGGCTCCCAAGCATACCAGAGCCAGCGTTGATTTTTCTTACTGCCTACGAATGACCACTGTTCATCCATCTCGCAGATCAACTTAACCTTCGCATTCTCGAATGGAAACTCTGTTACTGCTGGCGGCGATAGTCTTTTAAGTGGGCGATAACAGTAGTTCGGCTGATATTGAGGTATCGCTCAATGTCTCTGACACCAGAGCCATTATGGGTTAGCCGGACAATCCTTTCATGTATACCTGGTTGGTTAGCGTTGTAGAGATAATCCAGCTGAAAGGTCTTGTTGCAACTTCGGCATAGGAACCTCTGGAGCCCTGATCTGGCCTTTCCATTTCTGACAATATCATCAGGTTTACGACAGTGAATACAGACAACTTCAATAAAAGCCATGGCAGTACAGGACAAAAGACTGAAATAGTGGCAGACTTCAGTTTAATTAATAGCCATCAACTCTTTTGAACCTTCACCAAATACCGATAAAGAGATATTGACTCCGAAGTTAGGTGAAGTAGTAATCCAGAAATATTAATTCTAAAAAGAAACCTTCAGGTGTTTTTTGAGACTATTCAGATACTACTACTAAGCCGTGGCAGCTTTTTGTACCTGAACTTTCCTTTGTAGTTAATGTTTTCTGTAAATCCTAACGAGGAACCATAATTCTCTTTAGTGTGATGGCCTTTGTCATTCCACAAATAAAATGCTCGTCGCTGTCAGCTTGATCATCAAAAGTAGTATAAACATGTGTTCCATCAAAAAGATGCCATAGCTTTTTTTTGTTTAAGCTTTCCATTTTGATGGAGGTTCGAAAATGGTCACCAAGGTTTTCTGGTGTTGGGTAATTCGAATATTTTCTGGCATGAAATATAGAAGCCACTTTTTCAAATTGCATTTCTTTGAACTGGTGTGTTCTTAAGTCATACATAATAATGTTAACAACCTTACATGAATCTCGAGATATCGAGTCAGCAAGAATAAACTCTTTCGCCTCATCACTGAAGCCAAATTGGAAGGATATGGTGAAAAGCTCGAACTGTGAAGCATCAACAGCCATAGCATAGCCAAATGGCTCGACGCCGGTATAATCATTTTTAAATAGTTGATCAAGAATATCCTGTAGGTTAGCTTCTGGCTTATCAGCTAGTTCTTTTTGTAGAGTAACTTGTAGAATTACTGAGTTCATTGTAGGAGGTTTAGGTAGTTGTTTTTGAAATCCTAGCTTCAGACTGTCTTTTGATTCTGGGTCTAATGGTTCTAACCTGAAAGAATATTTATTTCGTTGCTTTTTCTCTGTTACTAAGTTTATTAAACTTTCCATAAATGTCGATGGGTCGTCAGGTTCTAGCATAGATGGGTTGTAATCAAAGTCTTCCAGAGTTTCAGTTGTTTCCACTGGGACAGTCTTATCTGGTTTTTTTAAAGTAGGAACGATGGTTTTAATAGCATTATGGTCGTAATGACTTGTTTGGCAGCCATCAGTCTCAGGCTTTTCTGGTGAAGTCACGATTGTTTTCTTTTTCAAGTTTTGCTGAATATTGTTTTCAAAAAAAAGTGCTCTTCCATTACCTTGAAGAGCCATACACTGTGTCAGAAGTTTTCGAAATACGACCTGCATTTCAGACGTCATTCCTGAATGGAACAAGTTGTATAAAGTACAATATGTCTCTGAGAATTGTGCTTCAAGGGAAGGGGAGCTCAACTTGTGATTAGGAGGGGGTATTTTTGGGCAGATACGATAGATGAGAAGAAGTATTTGTATTGCAGGTGATGTAAAACAGCTTTTTGAAACATTTACAAATCCGGATAACTCGTGTATTCGTGGAAATTCCTGTAGAGGCTGGCTTGCATATTTTTTGTAGAATGGTAGTAACTTTCGTCTCTGGAGGGCTGCCTTGTTTTCAGCTTGTCTTTCACTTTCCAATGATTCGCTCTGGCTCTTGCTAATCCCAATATGAGACTCAATATCCTTATGACTCATCTCTGTTCGACGAAGTTCTTGTAGCCAGTCAGGAAGTAAGTGCCTTTTATCCTCATAAATCCAGCACTCCTCTAGGGTTCTCTTGAAGCGCTGGTGATCAATAGTCCTCCGTGGGTCATCATCATAAGCAGATGATTGGTTTACTTTCAGCGACTTGGCTTTGTAGAGCTCTAGCAATGCATCTCGTCCATGTGCCAGATAAAATCTCTTCCATAGATCTTGTTGAAATTTTTCAAGTTTATGAAGAGCTGTTTCAGCTTCATCACTGAGTGGATCATAGTATTTTTTCTTGAAAAGAATAAATTGAAAAAGAAGTAAAGTCAGGCCAGCTTCAGCATTTGTTTTCTCTTGGACTGCCCATCCATCGTCAGTACTGTATATTTTTCCCAGCATGTCGATAGTGATGTCCAGCCAGGATGAATTAGATGTTTCTTCCCAACATGAGTTACATGCTGAATAGATAGATGAAAAAATATATCTAAACAAATTATCTGGAGTACACCCATCACCTGTCTTTATTTGTCTGAATAGTTGTTTGATTTTTTTTGGATTTAGTTCTAATGATTTGTCTTCCTTTTCGATAAGAGAATCACTTTCACCGGTAACTAACTCTCTTTTGGTTGAGCTGTCTGGTGAAAAAGTCTTTGATCCAGAGTCTTGAATATCAAAGTCTGTTATGACCCTTTTCTCTTCATGGCGTTTAGCTAGAAACCTTTTAATTGACCCATCGCTGTTAGCAGGATTTATCACCCATGCACCAAGCTTTGCTGAATCAGTTTGGTTAGAAGCAGTCATATTTGGAATGGATAGCTCTTTAAAACATGTTCCTTTCTCTTCATTATTGAGATTTTCAGGACAGTATGTGGTTGTACTGCTGTGTAATACAGACCTCTTAACATCCATACAAAACCCTTGCTTAAAACCAATAGTTTCTAGTGTAGTTCCATATAGAAATAGATAGATGCTAAATTTCAAACCAAGAAAACATGACAAATTTTTTATGGTATTTTTGTTTACCTCCAGGTTTTACCCCAAAGGGGCAACACTTTTCAGAATCAACCTGACCAGCATGGTTTGCCGGGTAACGCCGGTTTTGGAAAAGATTGAACGCAGGTGGGCACGGGCGGTATTTCGGCTGATAAACAGACTCTCAGATACTTCGTCCAGGGTAAGGCCATTCGCTAAGTGCATAGCCAGCTGGGCTTCTGCCGGTGTCAGGTCAAAGAGAGTTTTAACAATGTCCTGTGCCGGTTGGGACTGTCTTTCCGGATCACAGACAAAGATGGCAACGCAGGGGCGCTTACCGGCACCAGACCATTGGGAAGATGGAATAGAGCGAATGATAATGCCGAGATCGCGCTTTCCAGAAAGTCGTGCAACCCGCATGGCCTGGACAATGGATGGTGTGTTGTTGCGCTGGTGAGCCAGTGTTTCTTTGATCAGTTCCCGGAATCGACGGGTATCCTGTTGGGTACCAATATGAAGTGTTCGGCTACTGACTCTCAGGCCATCATCTTCATTTTCGAGTCCTTTGGCCACCTGATTGATTTCAAGGACTTTACCTTCATCATCCAGAATGATGGTTCCCACTGCCAACTGGTCGACTGCTCCAGCGTAGAGGTTGCGTTCGGCTTCCATCCGGTTCAGCTGCATGTGCAGTTGAACGGCTCGCATCAGATGGGGAATCAGGTTATAAATCAGCCATTTATCATCATCATTGAAGCTGCTCTCTTGACTCCCGCGGCTGATTCTTAAACTGCACTTGGCGCCGTCAGGTGTGTGAATATCAGCACCTAATATATGGTGAACATTAATAGGTGCCAGAAATTGCTGAAAATACTCGGACTGGTGTCGTTCATCTTCCGGAATGAATTCATCCAGTGTTACTACCTGGCCACTGGGTAGATCAACAAAAGGGTCCAGTGCAAAAAAGTGCTCATTATAGGAGGTTAGCGCTTCATTATGTTGGGCACCGCCAGTGCTGAGAATCAACCCTTCGCTATCCTGGGACGGAGGGCGTAGAATTAAAGTAGAAAAGCTGGCGCCAATCTGTTGTTCCAGATATTCCAGAAACAGCTTCCAGGGCACCTTGCTTTGTAATCCCCCATACAACTTGTCCACCAAATCACTGAATGCTTCAACACTGATGGTTTTGCTCATTAGGCATTTCTTCGTTTTATGATCCGAATGGTAATCGGAATATCCATTTGAGCGTGATTATTACCTGTTTCAGGTAGAAATACCAAGGTCGTTTACAGGCTCCATAGCTTTCATGCGTTAAAGTGTCGTTAGTCTTTTTAGACGATGAGAGTTTACCGGGCAGCCGCAAGAATCCATCATTGACTTCGCCTGCCTTTACGGACTGCTTCAGCAGCTGGCTGGAAAAGGGTTGTGTCACCACAACCATGGCGATACCGGTAACCTTCTGACTTCCCGGACAAGGCTATGCATAATAATAAAAACGATTTTTCTCAAGGTGTGGCGCTGGTGGTTGGTGGCAGTGGTGGTGTTGGTGCTGCAGTCTGTCATCGTCTGGCAGAGCAGGGCGCGACTGTCGCACTGACCTACAACAAAAACCGGGATAAAGCGTTGGAAGTGGTTGCTTCTCTGGACAAAGCCGGTGGGCAGGCAGAAGCTTTTCAGCTCAATATGGGCGACAGGGAAAGTGCAGAGAAGCTGTTTGCTGACCTTGCCGAGCAGTATGGCAATATTCATACCGTAGTGCTTGCTACCGGTTATGATATCCCCCAGCAGTTTATTTCAGAAACGACACCGGAGCTCTGGCAGGACATTATCCAATCGGATGTGAATGGCTTTTTCAATATTGCACATACGGCCATTCCTTATCTGAGAAAAGAGGGGGGGGGTTCTATTGTCCATATCAGCTCTGCGGGCCTGTTCCGTTTCCCCGCCCGGGATGCCCTCTCAGTTGCACCAAAGGCAGCCATTGAAAGCCTGATAAAAGGGATTGCAAAAGAAGAAGGTGCCTATGGTGTAAGGGCAAACAGTGTTGCTATTGGTGTTATTGAAACCGGCATATTTTTAAGGCTGAAAGGCACGGCGTTTGATCAGGCATGGGAGGATGCGGTATTGCAGAACCTCTGCCTGAGACGCTTTGGTCAGGCTGAAGAAGTGGCCGATGCCGTAAGCTTCCTGGCTTCCAACCGGGCACGTTATATTACCGGGCAGATTATTTGTGTAGATGGTGGATACCACGTTTAAGCATCCCTGATAACAATTCCCATAATAATGACAAGGGGAAACTGACTTGGACAGCAGCAATAATAAAAAAGGCGGGAGCAAACCCTGGGATACCATTGTTGATGTGGTGGTCGTGGGATCTGGTGCAGGGGCATTAACTGCTTCACTTCGTGCCCATGATATGGGCATGAAAACGCTGGTCGTGGAAAAAACAGAACAATATGGCGGTACTTCAGCCATCTCCGGCGGAGGCATCTGGATTCCAAACAGCTTCCAGATGCAGGCCATGGGGGTAAAAGACTCTGACGAGGTGGCCGTCGATTACATCAAACGGGTGATCGGAGATGAGCCGGGTGATGGTCGTATTGAAGCCTATGTGGCCAATGCCAAGAAAATGCTCCGTTACCTTGAAGAGAACACCCGGGTTCGTTATGAAGCCCAGTCAGCCTATGCGGATTACTACCCGGAACTGCCAGGCGGAATGCCGGGCTATCGCTCCATGGATCCCATGCCTTTTCATGCCAGCAAGCTGGGCAGTGAATTTGAAAACCTGAGACCGACGACACCTGCCACGTTGATGTTTGGGCGAATGGCCATGACCATGAAAGAGGCGCGTGTCTTGCTCTGTCGTGGTAAAGGTTTTCTGCTGACCAATATGAGAATCATGTGGCGCTATTACCGTGATATATTCTGGCGGCTGAAATCCAAAAGGGACCGATTTCTTACCTTGGGCAATGCTCTGGTTGCCGCTCTGCGTGCCTCTATGCTGGATAGAAATATTCCCTTGTGGCTTAACAGTCCAATGGAATCACTGATAGAGGAGAATGGTCAGGTTATAGGCGTTGTTGTTAACCGTGATGGCAAGCCATTAAGGGTAAAAGCCAGAAAAGGGGTGATCATTGGTGCCGGGGGGTTTGAAAGTAATCAGGCAATGCGGGATCAATACCATCCGCAACCCTCTCAAACTCTCTGGAGTGCTGCGCCAGAAGGCATCAATACGGGGGATGGTATTCAGGCTGGCCAGAACCTTGGGGCTGCAACAGCATTGATGGAGCATAGCTGGTGGGCACCGACCAGCCATGTTGAGGGTGAAACCCGCTCCAGAGCCATGTTTGTAGAGCGTGCTTTACCCAACTGTATTCTGGTCAATAAAGACGGTAAGCGCTTTATGAATGAAGCGGCTTCCTATAATGATTTTGGAGATGGCATGTATGGCACTGAGTCTGTACCGTGTTGGTTTGTCTTTGATGCGCAATACCGTCATAAATACCCTTGTGGTGCATTACTGCCAGGCTATGCAGTGCCAGATAAAGCGGTGCCGAAGCGTTATAAAAACTTCTTCCAGAAAGCGGAAAGCCTTGAGGCACTGGCAGAAAAGATCGGTGTGGATGCTGCCGGTTTGCAGGAAACAGTGACCAGTTACAATCAGTATTCGGAAGACGGTAAAGACCCTGAATTTGGCAAAGGGGATTCTTTGTTTGATCGCTATTACGGTGACCCAAATACAACGCCTAATCCTTGCCTTGGGCCTCTGGAGAAAGGCCCATTCTATGCGGTCAAAGTCAATATCGGCGATATTGGCACCAAGGGGGGGCTGGTTACTGACGTCGATGGTCAGGTACTTAAAAAGGATGGCTCCCCAATCTCCGGACTTTACGCGATCGGCAATACCTCTGCTTCTGTCATGAAGCAAACCTACCCGGGTGCCGGTTCAACCATCGGCCCAGCCATGACCTTTGGCTATCTTTCGGCAAACCATATTGCGCAGCGTCAGGTAGATGCCCGTAAGGTAAAAGCGGGTGACTTAGCGGCAGAGAATACTCAGGAGAATAAAAATGCTGTTGAAGCCTGAATCGGTTGTTCTGGTCACCGGTGCAAGCCGCGGTGTTGGCAAGGGGATAGCTTTGGCGCTGGCAGAAAGTGGTGCCACTGTTTATGTCACCGGAAGAAGTCAGCAGGAAGGTGATGCCCCATTACCGGGAACGGTATTCGCAACTGCTGAAGCAATCAATAAGCGCGGTGGCAAGGGCATTGCTGTGGTTTGTGATCACAGTGATGATGCTCAGGTTGAGAAACTGTTTGAGCGGATTCAGAAAGAATCTGGCCGTCTGGATGTGCTGGTGAATAATGCCACTGCCGTTCCTGATGAGTTGACCCAGACTGGTCCATTCTGGGAGAAAAGCCTGTCACTTCTGGATATTCTGGATGTAGGAATGCGCTCTACCTATGTTGCCAGCTATTACGGTGCAAAAATAATGGCAGAGCAGAAGCAGGGCTTGATTGTTCATACATCGTCGTTTGGTGGTCGCTGCTATATGCATGGTCCTGCTTATGGTGGAGGCAAGGCCGCGGTGGACAAGTTTGCTGCGGATATGGGGGTTGATCTCAAGCCTCATAATGTCGTCTGTATTTCACTCTGGTTAGGTCTGGTTCTGACAGAGCGTACCCAGCGTGTCTTCGATGCTGAACCTGAAAAATACGCAGACCTGGCTGCAACGGCAGAGTCTCCCGAGTTTGGTGGACGAGTTATTGCCGCTCTGGCAAACAGTGATGATATGCTGGAGAGGACAGGGCGTATCTGGGTTGGTGCAGAGCTGGCAGAAGAACTCGGAGTACAGGATGTTAATGGTTCACAGCCACCTTCTCACCGGACATTCCTTGGGGGGCCGGCAATGCCTAACCCTGCAGTTATTGAGTAATCACTTCCTTCTTTGCAGCCTAAGGTTAGTGATACCGGAGGCTGCAGCTTCCAGTCTAATCTTCTTAAGTATTGTTCTGTTCCTGAAAGACTTTACTTCTCCTGAATATATTCCATGAGCATTGAGGCCACATATTGATAGCCGACAATGGCCGGTTTTTGTAATTGAGGGCTGTTATTGGCTACGTAGAATGGTGTATATCGGAGATCCGGCTTCTTTTTGGGTTTAAAGACGCGGTTCAAATTGGTTGATCAGATAAACAGTAATGATTAAGCAGGGCAGTCTATTTTCAGACCATCTCCTGAATCCCGGATACAGTGAACAAGCCAGAAAAGCGGTATTTTCATGGAAAATAATAATAAAGAACTGGAAGCCCGAATGGCTGCCACGATTGGTGTTGAGGTGGGTCCACAGCGAAGCTGGGATCCCGTCAATCTTCCAATGATCTGTCACTGGTGTCAGGCCATGGGCGATGATAACCCCATGTACACCAATCTGGAATATGCAGAGCAATCCGACCAGGGATCAATTATTGCACCACCCACCATGATTCAGGCCTTGACCATGAAAGGTGTGACGGAAACGCCGGCACCAGGTTCAGTTTCCAGAACTGAAGAGCAGCCATATGTTCTCGATATGCTGGACGAAGCAGGCTATGTCTCTGTTGTGGCGGTTAACTGCGATCAGGAGTATTTCAGTCACGTCAAGCCCGGTGATGATATCTCCCATATCATGACCATTGAGTCGATCTCCGAGCTGAAACACACGGCCCTGGGTGAAGGGTATTTTGTTACTGAACTGTGGACGTTTATTAATCAGGACAATGAAAAAGTTGCAGAGATGCGCTTCCGTCTGTTGAAGTTCAAAACTCCCCAGCAGGCTCAGCGTCCGGGCAGTGCCGGCAGCCAGAGCAATAAGCCCAAGGCGCCTCAACGCCCCCGTCCGGGATTGAATCGAGACAACGCATTTTTCTGGAAAGGCTTAAAGCAGGGCAAGCTATTAATCCAGCGCTGTACTTCCTGTCAGACCCTTAGGCATCCCCCTTCCCCAATGTGCCCAAGCTGCCAGTCTCTGGACAAAGACGTGGTAGAAGCCAGTGGTAAGGGTGTGGTTCACAGTTTTGTCAACCTGCATCATCCAGCACTCCCCGCCTTTGATGATCCGAACCCTATTGCCCTGGTGGAGCTGGAAGAAGGCACAAGACTGGTCGCAGGGTTGATCAATATTGAGCCGGAAGACGTCCGAATTGGTATGCCGGTGAAGGCTGAAATTACCCAGTGTGATGATGAGCTGACACTGGCTCTGTTTAGTCCGGTAACAGAGTAAATCTGTAAAGTATGGTCAGGTGTTGTTGCTCCGATGGTTGGTCGGAGATTGAGGCAACATTTTATAAGAATAAAAAGAGAATAGCGGAGTCAATGTAATGGATTTTTCATTTAGTGAAGATCAGGGAGCGATTCGGGATCTGGCAAAACAGATTCTGTCTGATCAGGCAACCGAGACCCGTCTGAACCAGCTGAAAGCTGAAAGTGAAGGGTTTGATAAAAACCTCTGGTATCAGTTTGCAGAATCCGGGCTGCTGGGGATGGCCATTCCTGAATCGTCAGGCGGCAGTGGTTTTGGTTTAACAGAGCTCTGCCTGATGCTTGAAGAGCAGGGGCGGCATGTTGCCCCTATGCCACTGCTTCCTTCCCTGGTGCTGGCGGCACTGCCGATTGCCCGATTTGGTTCAAAAGAGTAGCAGGAAAAATACCTGAAGCCACTGGCCTGTGGTGAACACATTCTCACGGCAGCATTTGCCGAGCAGAGCATGCCAGAGGCTGTCAGGTCTGAGGCGACAGTTTCCACCAATGGCGACAGTCTGCTTCTGAACGGCATTCGTGAGTGTGTACCCTACGCAGGTCAAGCCAGAGCTATTTTGATGCCAGCAACGGATGAGTCGGGTAACACAGTGTTGCTTCTGGTTGATATCCAGGCGGCGGGTGTTGAGCTGACCGTACAGACCAGTACTCATGGCGAACCCCTTTATACCGTACAAATGGCTAACGTTGCTGTTAGACCGCAGGATATTCTTGTAGATGCTGAGAATGGTGAAAAAGCGCTGGAATGGATCATTGCCCGTGGTCAGGTGGCTGCTGCTGCGACAATGGTTGGTGTGACTGAAGAGGCTTTACGGCGTACTGCTGAATACACGACAGAGCGTAAGCAGTTTGGTAAATCAATTTCAGGATTCCAAAGCACCACCATGCGTTGCGCAGACGCTTACATTGATATTGAAGCCATGCGCTCCACCTACTGGCAGGCGCTCTGGCAACTTGAAGAAGAAAAGGCAGCTGCACCGGCCGTTGCCACCGCTAAATGGTGGGCTTGCATCGGTGGTGGTCGTGTGGTTCATACCGCCCAGCACCTGCATGGTGGTATTGGTGCTGATATTGATTATCCACTCCACCGTTACTTCCTTTGGGCCAAGCAGCTGGAGCTTAGTCTGGGTGGTGGTACCTATCAGCAGGCGACACTGGGAGCACTGCTGGCTGATGAATCAGCAGAGGTCAATGTATTATGAGTGGGCTCGTGATTGATAATCAGGACAAGACGCAGCAGTTTAATGATCTGCGTTTCGATCAGGTAGACGTTGGGCAGAAGCTCCCGGTTCAGGAGATAGACGTCACAACGCGTCTTATTGTTTCGACGGCAATGGCCTCTCGGGACTATCAGAATGTTCATCATGACCGGGATCAGGCTCAGGCTCTGGGCTCTCAGGATATCTTTATGAATATTCTGACCACCAATGGTCTGGTTGGTCGATTTATTACGGACTGGACCGGACCAAAAGGGCGTCTGAAATCAGTCAAGATAAAGCTGGGAGTGCCTAATTATGCCGGTGATGTCATGAAACTGGTGGGCAAAGTGCAGGACAAGTGGGAAGTATCAGGAGAAAACCTGGTAGAAGTTGCTGTGACTGGTAAGAACAGCATGGGTAATCATGTCACGGGTACCGTAGTGGTCGCCTTGCCGGCAGTAGACCAGGGAGAATAAGAAATGGCAGCAGGATCGCTCAGTGGCCAGGCCGCAATTGTCGGCATTGGTGCAACCGAATTTTCCAAGAACTCCGGCCGCAGTGAAATGACGCTGGCCGTGGAATGCGTAACTTCAGCGTTGGAAGATGCCGGTATTCATCCCTCCGAAGTGGATGGCCTGGTTACCTTCACTCTGGATAATAACCCTGAAATAGAGATATTTCGTGAGATCGGTGGGGAAGAGCTGAAGTTCTTCAGTCGGATTCACTACGTTGGTGGCGCAGCCTGTGCAACCGTACAACAGGCGGCGATGGCGGTGGCCAGTGGAGTGTGTGAGGTTGTCGTTTGTTACCGTGCGATGAATGAGCGTTCGGAATACCGTTTCGGTGCCGGCATGCAGGATACCCAGGCTCAGGCCGATTTTGAAACGGCGCATTATGGCTGGTATATCCCCCATGGTCTGGTTACTCCTGCTTCCTGGGTAGCCATTTGTGCACAGCGTTATATGTATGAAACAGGTGCTACAACAGAGGACTTTGGGCGGGTGGCGGTTGCTGCACGACAATTTGCTTCTACTAATCCCAATGCCTGGTTCTATGAACAGCCCATCACACTGGACGATCATCAGAACTCCCGCTGGATCTGTGGGCCATTGCGTCTGCTGGATTGCTGTCAGGAGAGTGATGGAGGTGTGGCCCTAGTCATTACTTCTGCGGAGCGTGCGAAAAAGCTGAATCATAAGCCTGCCCTGATTAAGGGTGCTGCACAGGGTGCCTGTGATGATCCCCAGATGATGACTCACTTCTACCGGCAGGATATCACCCGACTGAGCGAGGTGGGTCTGGTTGCCAAGCAGCTATACCGGCAGGCAGGTCTGACTCCGGACGATATCCAGACGGCGGTGATCTATGACCACTTCACACCCTTTGTTCTGCCACAGCTGGAAGAGTTTGGCTTCTGCGATAAGGGAACTGCGAAAGATTTTATCCGCGATGGCCAGATCACCATGGGAGGAAGGCTGCCTATCAATACCCATGGTGGGCAGATTGGTGAAGCCTATATCCATGGCATGAATGGTATTGCCGAGGCTGTGCGTCAGGTGCGCGGCAGTGCGGTGAATCAGGTTGATCAGGTAAATAATGTGCTGGTATCTGCCGGTACTGGTGTTCCTACCAGTGGCTTGATATTGGGCCAGTGAATATATCAAATGCAGGTCGCCGGGGTACCTGACTCCCTTCAGGCATAACTTCCATCATGATGGAAGTTATGCAACACCCATCGTTTACATTTCTTCTCTTAGCTCCTTAACCAGCAACATCATGCCTTTTCTCAACAGATCTCTGTGATTGACCTTATTCAGTCGATGAAGATTATTTTTCACACTTGTAAACGACTGGATACTGTCCATATCAATCGCTATACCCTGACCCTCACTGTTATTAAATGCTGTATTCAGGCAAACAGCACCCAGCAGATTTTGAAACAGGATAAAAAAGCTTTCGATAGCAGTTTCTATGGAAAAACCGGCCTCCTCCAACCTCATCAGGCATTCGTCCATAACGGCCAGCGCACCGGGTTTTAACTGGATCTGACCAAAGAGCGTAATCCAGCCCGGCTCACTGCAAAGTGCCGCGTACATTTTATCCGATGTGTGCAAAAGCCACTGCTCCCAGTTAAGGGGGCTGTCGGGTAAGACCCGGGCATTGATAATGAATTGATCCAGCATCGCCGCCTGAAGTGCTTCTTTATCATCAAAATAGCGATAGATGGCCATGGGGGTCACTGACAGGCGGTCTGCAAGTTTGCGAAAGCTGACATTATGAACACTGTCTTCGGAGGCGAGGATCAGAGCCATATCGACAATTTGCTGCTGGCTCAGTGCTGCTCTTTTCATGGTTTTCCTGACTGCGTTAACTCTTTTGGTAAGTGTTGCAAAAATAAGTATACGGTGTAAACTTTGTTTTTGTATACAGCGTATACTTATAATTTGAAAAGAGTATTCGAAAACAATAAAAACAACGGTTCCGGATGGGTCTACCAATGCAATCCCTTTTCTTTCATAGCCGACGACTTCTGTTGTCTTATCTCTATCAGGGTTTCCTGATGTCACTGAGTTGGGCGTTAAGTATTAAAAAACCCTTTATGCTGGTGCTCTATTTTTCCATGGCGTGCATCCTCTGTGGCATCGGTTTTACGGTGTGGCCGGATACGCTGGCAGCCGTTTTTCATTTCAATAATCTGGATGCGGTTGCCAGAACGGATATTCAGTCCTATTACGGAACCATGCTCATTGCACTGGGCGTGGTATTGGCGGCAGCCTGCAAAACTGAAACCGGTGGACGGGTAGCACTGATGGTGATTGCCGGCTTTGCCATTGGTTCTGCGGCAGGGCGCATCATAGGTTTTATTCAGGGTGCGCCGGTCATGAGCATTCATGGTGTACTGGTCGTAATTGAGTCCCTGCTGTTTTACCAGGCAGTGACCGTTTTACAGCGCCAGAAGCAGCGGGATCATGAGCAGAAAAGAGACGTGTTGCCCATCCTTGACCCGAAGACTCCGGAAGAGTTTCGCCCCCTGAGTCAGAGTAATTTTACGGAGCCTTTCGAATATTATCGAATGCTTCGGGATCAGTATCCGGTTTATAAAATGCCGGGAAAAGATTTTTACTGCATTTCCCGATTTGAAGATATACAGACCGTGAGTAAGGACACCGCTGCCTTTTCCTCAAAGTTGATGGAAATTCTGGTCAGGGGGCGTTCCCGGAATCCGGATAAAAAAGGAAAAACGCTGGCAGAGCGTCTGGGTGAACTGGGTGTGGTTCCTGTGGATGTCCTGGCTTTGCAAGACCCGCCTATTCATAAAGAGGAGCGAAAGGTTGGCCATAGCGGGTTTAATGCGCACTTTGTCAAAAGCCTGGAAAAGGAAGTGGAAGACCTCTGCGATGAGATGATGGATGAATTTCTGCCCAGGGGGAATGTTGAGTTTGTGCAGGATTTTGCCTGGCGCTTGCCCATGCGCCTGATTATCCGGTTACTGGGATTGCCGGAAGACGATTTTGAGCAGATCAAATACTGGTGTATGCAGGGTATACGCTCACTGAGCGGCACAGCCAGCCGGGTGGAATTGATTGAAATCGGTGTGAGCAGTGCACAGTTTACCCGTTATCTCTGGAAGCACTATCTTGAAGCCAAAAAGAATCCGCCTGCTAACTTTACCGGAACGCTGATCAAAAACAGTGCTGACCCGGACAGCATTATCAATGATCAGAGAGCAATCGCCATTATTCTGCAGCTGTTGATTGCCGGTAGTGATTCCTCCGCCAGCTCCATGGGCAGTGCGGTCAGGGTGCTGGCCAGAGACCCTGAGCTGGAGAAAGAGCTCCGGGCTGAGCCGGATAAGATTCCGCTGTTTATTGAGGAGGTGTTCCGGACGGAGTCGGCTTTCCAGGGGCATTTCCGGGTCACCACACGGGAAGTGGAGATGCATGGCATCACCATTCCTTCGGGGGCTCAGGTCTTTCTGATGTGGGCTTCCGGTAATCGGGACGAGCGGTTCTGGGATAACCCCGACGTATTTGATATGAACCGGCGGAATGTTAAGAAACACCTGACGTTTGGCTTTGGTGTGCACGCCTGCATTGGTCGGGAACTGGCGCGAATGGAGATTCGTATCGTATTGAAGAAACTGCTTGAGAAAACCAGCCGGTTTGCCATTGTGGGAGATAGTCCTTATGAGGCCAGCATCTTTGCCCGTACTTTGCTAAAGTTACCCTTGGCTTTTGAGGTCGCTGATAAAAAGGATCTGGCTCCTCAGTCGGATAGGGATTCCGAAATCGTCTTGGGTAAGGAAGCAAACAACGAAAAAGAAGCAGAGTATGCCAGCATTTAATCAAGAAACCGTGTTAACCGTGAAGCATTGGAACGATACGCTGTTTAGTTTCACCACAACCCGTGACTCATCGCTCAGGTTTCATAATGGCCATTTCGTCATGCTGGGCCTTGAGGTTGAGGGAAAGCCGTTGATGCGGGCATACAGTATCGCCAGTGCCAACTATGAGGAGCACCTTGAGTTCCTCAGTATCAAGGTGCCTGATGGGCCTCTGACTTCCAGGCTTCAGCATTTACAGCAGGGGGACTCGGTGCTGGTCAGTCGCAAGCCAGTTGGGACGCTTGTGGTGGGTGATCTGAAGCCGGCCCAGAACCTGTTCCTTTTTGCTACCGGAACCGGTCTTGCCCCGTTTATGAGCATTATCAAAGATCCTGAAACCTATGAGCGGTTTGAGAAGGTCATTCTTGTCCATGGTGTTCGCTACATCAGTGAGCTGGCTTATCACGACTACCTGCTGGATGATCTGCCCAGCCATGAGTACCTGGGCGAGGAGATCCGTCAGAAGTTGATCTACTACCCAACCGTTACCCGTGAGTTATTCAGAAATACCGGCCGGCTGACGGACCTGATTACCAGTGGCCAGCTGTGCAATGACCTTGATCTTCCACCGCTTAACCCGGTAACCGATAAGGCCATGATCTGTGGCAGTCAGGCCATGCTCAATGATACCTGTGAGATCCTGGATAATCTGGGCTTTACAGCATCGGCCCATACCGGTGATGTGGCGGACTACGTGATTGAAAGAGCCTTTGTTGAGAAATAAATTATCTGATGGATGAGTGATGGAACTGTCTTTCACCACACCAATTGATATTTTCCTGAAACCTGTTGTCAAAGGACTGA
>OODV01000400.1 GCA_900299555.1 uncultured Endozoicomonas sp. | reverse complement strand
GGCCATGTTTCATTCCTCTATTTGACCTTTTGAAATTGGGATTGCAGGATTTAGGATTTATTTCTTAATGCGCAAACGGTGCATTGCCATCATTACTCTTCGTATTCTTCTTCATAGCGGTAGTACTGCTCCACATTCTCACCCACCGATGAAAGAACACAGAATGGTATCCAGTCGTGGCTGTCGGCCTCTGTGATGTCAGCTACCTTGATGCGGTGCAGCAACTCATCGCCATAATCGAAGATATAGAGGAACTCCTGCTCTTTTGTAAAGCCCAGATCCCTGATCTCGGAAGCTGATGCGGATTTTGTGGGTGGACCAAAACCAAAACTGGAGACAATGTGTTCACCATCCGGTGTGGCAGAGTATTCGTTGTCCCGATCCCACAGTTCATTGGAGGTAAAGAACGAGAACGAATGGTCATTGTCCCAGTTGAAGGCGCGCTGGATTTTCAGATGCAGATCGTACAGGGTTTCTCTGCCAGACACCTCAAAGGTGCGGATCACATCGTGCTCAAAGCCAAAAAAGGGATGGCCAATCAGCTCCACTTCCAAGGTGTAACGCAGAGGTGGCTGGTTGAGAATGACTTGTAGTTCATCCAGGCTACTGGACATTTTGGTTGCCCGCTGGATTTCAGACGCCGTTTCAGGCTCAAGAAAGCAGCACTTCTTGAATTTTTTGCCACTGCCACAGGGGCAGGGTTCATTGCGATTCAGTTTGAACATTCAATTTTCTTCATTCAGTGATTGATGATCCCGTTGCAGGAGTGCCCATGGAAAGAATTGGGTGCCGTTAACTTTGCAGACTCTCCTAAAGATGGTCTCTATAGCGCTGTAGATTTTCTTTGGTGTTCACAAGGATGAACATCAAAGTGGTAAATATGGTGATCAACAGTGCGATCTTTAATCTGGCGTTCTGCTCTTCCAAGGTCAGGGTGGCTTCCTGATCGGCTGGCAGTGTTGAGAGCTGGCTTAACGTTAAGTATCGATTGAAGAGCAGCTGAGATGGACGATCATCATCACTTGCAGCAACAACGATAGAAATTCCTTCAAACAGGGCCGCTTCGTAATCAATGCCAATCATTTTTGCCAGCTTTCTGGCGTGTTTCACGACTTCCTTGTTTTTCATTGTTGCAATCGCCGAGGACATTGCCTGAGGTGATTCCAATTGAAGAAATTCACGTGTCTTCATTGCTTTTCAGCGTTCCAGTATGTTTGGTCTGCAAGGTTATGGCATAAAACAGGGGGCATGTGCAATCAGCTCAAAACACGTATCCACATCCTGTTTATAAAAGACTTCGTGCCACTGATCGTTATGGCGAAGATAAGACAGAGTGTAGGTGTTATTCCCGGTGTAGTTCATCCGGGCAAACTTCCGTTCAAAGGATGGGCTGATGGCATTGGGTGAAGGGCAGTGATAAGTGGCGCAGAAATAGAAAAAGCTGCCATGCCACTTGGTAAAGATATCTACCAGATAATTAAAATTCGGATTCTCGGGCGGAGGCTCGACCTTTGCGGGTTTCAGATAGTCCTCTACCCATCGGTCGGCCTGAGCTTTCAGAACCGCTTTGGTCTCAGGAGATACTTTGGGTTTGGATGCTCGTTTTGTTGCGGGCATCCACATATAACTGCTCATAAATTTCTATGCCATCAGGTGCTGGCGAAATACATACGCTTGAAACTCAGACCTGAATCAGGCCCCGGCGGTTTCATCATAAGAGACGGCTTTATAGCCATACTTGTCGTGAAGCTTATAAAAGGCAGCGTAACGTCTGGACGGTATGGAGGTAGACGCTCGTTTTTTCAATAAGCGCCAATACTCAGACAGTACCAGGGCTTGAGTACTTTTGGGAAAAATCATGGGGGCGCCAGAGGTGAAATTCAGGCCGTCCTCGTAACTCAGGATGCGGGTGAACATAACATAATCCACAATATTCGGCGATAAGCTGAAGCCCCGGTCGGTAATGGTCAGTTCACCACCATTCAGCAAATCTTCCATTGTTACCGTTGAGCTGTCGATATTCCTGCTGACGATTCGATAGAGCGAGGTGTTCGACGACAGCAGCGCGTTCAGAATTTTTTCTTCAGTGGCATTGATAGTATCAGCATGCCTGCTCAGGTATCGACTGACGATGGTATGGCCATGGATGTCCTGAAAGTCGTTAATACAAAAGTCGGTGAACTGGTCAAACTGTTCATAAGAGTCAAACATCATTTGATTCTTTTTCATTGCGCCAAGCTGACGTGCCGCAATTTTATGCTCATCCTTGTTGAGTTCTTTGAACAGCTTTGAGTTCAGGTCTCTGCCATCAGCACGCAGCTGGTCGTAGTCGGGGTGAATAGGGCTCATAAAGTCCGGGTTCTCAGTGAAAGATGCCTGAATCAACAGTTATAGGGTTTATGGTATCAGTGGTTGATCGTTGCGATAAATATCCCGGTGCTACCACAGACAACATGCTTGCCGTTGAATTTATAGTCATCACGCGCACCCGGTCGAAACCGTTGGCACCCAGTCTTCCATTTTGAATGAATGTGAGAAGCGAAACCTGACTGACCCCCAACTGACTTTTGGGGAGTCGTCACTCCGCAGGTTGCCCATTTTCTGTCGCGTCCTGCTCTTGTATCGTGGAAGCGTAAGCGATGCGTACCCTGCGTCTTTCTGCCGGGTCAGGGTATCTATTCAGAAAAACACGTTCCAGCTCATCAAATGTTCGTGTGTGGTATAGAGTCTCGTTATTGTTATTCGGGTGCTGACAGTGAGACTGGCGAGACTGCGGAACATCGCCACCGTCAAACGGGTGGCTGGGCATACGGAGCTATTCCTTATTGGATATTTTTTCTTGTACTTTGGTTTATATAAACATCAAATAAAAACAGATAGCAAGCCTGTTTCAATTATTGAAATCACTATTTCATGATGAATGCTGATTTTGATGGCTAAATAATCCTTTTTCTGTGGCCTTTTCCATCCGCCGCTCCCATTCCCTGATGATTTTTGCAAAATAATTACAGTTGTTGAAATGCTGCGTTCTGTTTTGTACGGTATCTGTAAGCACTGATCATTTAATAAGGAGATTGTTGTGTCTACGTCGACTCTGGGTCGCCGCCTTCGTTCAGCGATGGAGCAGCAGGGATTATCGGTTACTGAACTTGCTAATGAGTCCGGTGTTGGCCGACGCTCCATTTATCATCTGATGAGCGATGTGTCGAAAAAGTCCAACAAAGAACCGGTGGATAAACTGGCAAGGGTGCTCGATGTGGCCCCTGAGTGGTTGTATTCCGGTTCCGGGGCGTCAGATGCTCATCGGTTGGGGGCATTACCGACCTACCTGACGACAAAGCCTGTGAATGTAGTTACCGGCGGTCATGTTACCGATGTCAGAAAAATGTGGGTGCCGAACATTCTGTCAAGGCTCGGTATTCCCGATGAGGGGTATCTCCACTTCTTTTTGTCCGGTGCCTCAGATTTTCTGCCGCCCAATTTACTATTACTGGTCAATGCCAATGGACGGGGGCCGGGGTGTTATCTTGTGTCGACATTCAGCAATTTTAACGAAGGAGGGAGGTTAGCACTGGTTCATCGGTTTGATTCCGGTCTTCAGACCGGAGCGTATTGCAGTGATGGTGATATTGAGGACGTTCACCAGGTTATCGGTCTTATTGAAGGCCAGACATTGTGGAAAACGGAGTATTTCAGATAGTGGATATTGTTGCGTTTACTAATAATAACCAGCGTGTTGAGTACCTGGATCGTCACGGTGAACGGTTGGCGGTCAGCACCCTTGAATTTTGTCGCCGTGGGCTGCACCGTGATATTCCTCAGGAGAAAAAAAAGGAGTTATTTCGCGTTGTCACGGACGATGCAACCCTGAAACACCAGGTTTATGCCGATGTGGATCATTATGGGCAGTACACATTTTATGCCGGTGACCAGACCCGTGCCGTGTTCCCTTTCCTGTTATGCTTTTTCGGATTACTGGTCGGTGGTGCGTTCCTGTTGCCCTACGATATGGATGTGCTGTGGTTTACCCCGGTATCCCTCGGCCTTGGGATGCTGACGATCGCCTATGGATTACTGGATGCGCTGACCTCAACGTTTGGCATGCGTTTTTCCTGTCAGGTGGTCAAGTCATCCTGTGTGGTACTGTTCGGTTTGGCAGTGACCGGCAAACTGATCGGGGGGCTTGCCAATCCCGACTTCCAGTTTTCTACGGGGGAATTGGCGATGATCCCGATGGGGAATACCGGCATTCTTCTGTATGACTATGCCTTTGCCAATATGCTGTCGCTGGCTGTTGGCCTGTTGCTGACCGGCTATTTTAATATTTATTGTCTGCAATACCTGTTTCGATGTTTCTCTGGTAAATACCTCTGGCTGCGATCCCTGGCCTCGACGGCATTTGGCACCGCGTTCTTCCTCTCGGCGGCCGGGCTTATCCGTTTCGGACTGTTTGTTTACAATACGCCTGGTGGACGTCAATGGTTTATTTTGGAGCTATTGGGTATATTGCCATTCATTGCCCTGTCTACGGTATTGGTGTTGCTTTCGGTTCGTTTTATCTGGCGTATGCGCAATACTCGTGTTTCCGGGCCTCAGTCGTTATAGGGTGAGACATGGCCGAAATCACTCGGGGTACTCCCCCGAACTCCCGGAATCGGCCATCGTAACCGTGACAAGGCATGGAGTAGGTATGCTGGCGAAGAGTGATCCGTACCGTATCAGCGTCATTACGCGAACAGGCATCCCTCAATGGCAGTACGGAGTGACTGACTTTAACGCCTTCCTGCTGGCCCTGATCCAGAAAACAGCGCCATCCTGGCAATACAAGCTGTTGCAGGTTTGCACCCATGTAGCAGAGGCATTTCCCCAGTGGGAGCCGGAGTCATTGGGCTAACACGATTAACAGAGCCAAAGGGCAACAGAAGCCTATGGATGACGCATTATTTACTTTTCTTGCCGATCACGACCTTGATGACCTGCCGGACGGAGCATGGCAACAGATGATTGAGGATGCCGTGGAGGAATGGAACCGGTTATTCAAGACCAAATACGACCCTTATGATACCTGGCTGGCTTATGTTGAGCGAAAGGTCGAATTGCAGAATGAGACAGTAGAATGACAATGAATAGTTACTACTTCACCTTTGGTGATGGTCAGCCTCACCATCCCGGTTATGTGCAGGTTATCGCGCCGGACAGGATAACCGCCCGTCATCTGATGGTGGAGGAGTATGGTCGCAAATGGGCTGGCCAGTATGAGGCACTGGAAGACGTACACACCAATGACCGCATCAAGATTAACGAGATTGTCTATTCAGTAACGGCCGGTGATACCCAGCGCTGGCCCTGTGACATCTGCAAGACCTGGCGACTGGACAGCAAGGTGGATGTTATGCAGGAAATGCTGACCATTGGCCACCATGATATGACCTTTAATGTGAAATACTGCGCCGATAATCTGGACTGTCGTGAAGGCGTCAAGGGTTATATGAACCGGCTGACAGAGAAAGTGCTGGGAGCTGTTCGTGAAGTCTCCTGATCGGCTTTGTGCAAAGCATAATGAAGTCTATACCGATGGGGTGAACAATGAAGCCTGAGCAGCGAGCCTTTCTGGATGAACACTACCCCGACCACCATCTGAAATTCGACAGCAACAAGGGCGTGTGGGTAGTGGAAGTGTATGGGATGCGACATTCTTTTAAGTGCGGAGACTACAAAGGGGCTGATAACGCCAAGGCAGCAGCCATTGCTTTTCGTGACAGCCTGCCAAACAATGCGTTCACATGGTCAATGTCGTACTCTACTCAGGTTCAGTCAAAGGTACAGGGCGTGTTTCGGTGTAAGGGCAAAGGACAGTCGAATGCGTGGCGGGCGCAGGTGAGCTCCATTGATGAAAATGGCAAGCGGGTTATCAAGGCCAAAAACTTTTCCATTGCCAAATACGGGGATCAGGAAGCCTATGACCTGGCGGTCATCTGGCGTGACAAACTGCTGAGAGAGAAGGAAGCCGAAGAGTTTGCGGCAGCGGAGCATGGCAGGGTGAAAGAAACTAATCCATCGACTGCCGGACGGATGCGGTAAGGTGATGATGTTGTTCAAAAACTGGTAAATGATGCAGGGTTGCATCACCAGTGCCAATGGTCGCGTTTGACCAGTACGTCGGCTGCTCATCCCACTACGGTATGCAGGACAACTATCTTGAAAACTCCGGTTTCCTCTTTTGTCGTTGAAACTGCAACCTTCAGGCAGTGCCAGTTCAAGACCTTTCAATAAGTACTCAGTGTCATGGTATAGCGGATGGTTTTTATCAGAAGCCGAAGCAAAAGCATTAATTGGCGACCAGAGCAAGCTTACAATGCGGTCTATGTTTCAGGTACCAATGCAGGCGTTGCGGTCAACGTCAAAAGAACCGGAAGCAGTAGCAATAATCCGGCTCCCGATATTCTCGAAGACTGACTAACGGAAACGCAGGTGAATACCGAATGAGGCAGAAATGAACTCGCTATATATGGAAACCGGAGTATCACCACCATCGAGCTACCACTGACGGACACTAATATTGCACTCGGGTTAATTGAGCCGGGCATGCTGGTGGAAGTACAGGGTACGCTTTTAGGAGAGAGCGGAAACTGGCAAGCCCTCTGTCTGGCTACAAATATCACGGCTGAACGAAGCAGAGTCATCCAAGGCGTCCAGCTGGAAAG
>OODV01000364.1 GCA_900299555.1 uncultured Endozoicomonas sp. | reverse complement strand
CATGATTTCAGACTGGGTAATTAGACGGAAGGACGTGGGTTTATTTGGCGCTTACATTCGTTGTGCAACACCAGAAGCAATGGATCAGTTCGACTTTGCCTCTGGCTCAATGGGGCCTAAAGTGGAGTCTGTCGTCGAGTTTGTTCGAAATGGCGGTAAGATGGCAGCTATTGGTTCTCTGGATCAGGCTGCAGAGATTCTGACGTCTGATTCAGGTACTGTGATCAGACAGGATGTTGCCGGTGGTATCAGTTACTATGAATAACCTCTGAGTATAAGGAGGTTGGGTTTACCAGTTTTCGGCGAAATCAAATTTTCATCTATAAGCCAGTTGTTGTGTATATGCACAGCAGCTGGGCTATTTGCGTTTTGCAATACCTGTCATCATCACAAATGATGTCAGTAAATCAATATAAAACTGATTCTGTAATTTTTTATTTAATCTTGCTTTAAAGTTTCTGTTGCATATTGTTGTTATCTATTTCGGGTTTTTAAGAAAAAATACTTTTATTTTTATCTCTTGCCGGTAAAAAATATTCATTAGTTGTTCGATCATAAATTATAACAAGAAGTAAATGGTAGCTGATGAGGAAATGTCGATTATTGCTTTTTGTGGTTGTGCTAAATTCAAATAATGATTGAAATAACTGGGTTGGTTGTTTGATAAAATTATCTTAATGATTAGGCTCGCATGCATGAAAATATAATCGTAATTGATGAGCTAAATTCTGTTTATCACATATACTGGGAAAACCTTGATGATAAATAGGAAAAAAATATGAGTTGGACGAGATGGTTATCCCCATTAATTATGAGCACTGTTATTTTAAATTCTGGTCATTCAATTGCAGAACAAGCTAATAGGGAAAATCAGAGTGGATGCTTTTTAAAAAACGCAGTATTTAATAATCTAGTTGATGAAGAGTACAATGCTCCAATTCGATTTGGATTTATGGAGGCTAACAGTGCCAAAAAAGAATCTGTCTACTTCGGGATGAAAGGAAGTGATTTTTATTTTGGATTTGGTCTTTCCCTGAATATAACAGATCCTGACAACTCCAGGCGATTGGCTTATGAAATAAAGAACTCGGTTCCCAATATCGGTGGAAGTTTACCAGATTATGAGCTGATAAGGGAAAGTACAGGTGTGTTTGCCGCCTGTGATCAGGAACAATTCGTCATCATACTGCCTCAATCTGGTAATGAATTTTCTTACTCACCCAAAGAATGGGTAGTTGCGTTACCCCATGATCCAGGTCTTATGATTGAAGGAAGGCTTGTTTCATCACATGCAACGAATATCTCATTCGGGCAGCCAGATAGAAAGCTGAGAGTAAGCTTTAGTTCTTTTGCAGACAGGGTTATGGAGAAAAAATTGAGCAAGCTGGAAGAGCAACCAGAAGTCCCTGTGATAGTGGTGGAAATGGAAGAAAGCATAACATCTTCTCATCCTGAGTTTGACAGTAATTCATCGTCCTATCAATTGATGCAGTTCCAGTCAGAAAACCTGATACTTTCGTCATCTGATAATAAAAAACACATCCAATCAATAAGATTAAATAAAGCTAGGGAAAAGATTGATATGGTTAGAGATAAATTAAAGGAGTTAATTAAACAAGTTGATGATGTTTTTCTCTGATTTTATATTTAAAAAAATATAAATGATTTTCTTGTAGGATATTTATATTAAGTTTTATATAAAGCTTGAGTGGTTTAAAATACAGAGTGTAGCCTGTCTCTGATAGGCCACTCATTGAGTCTATCTGTAATACTATTTATCTGGTATGCAAAGACGGTGGTGAAGGAGGCCATTATGATTGGCTGAGAAGAATAAAAAAACGAAAAGGAAGAAGTCAGCTAATACTGACCTGGAGTAGTTCAGACTTAATCTGACATTTCTTTTCAAAAAAAGAAAAGGGTTACCGATTTAG
>OODV01000333.1 GCA_900299555.1 uncultured Endozoicomonas sp. | reverse complement strand
GTTTATGCTCTCGCCAGTGGGCAGTTATACAGTAGTTAGAAAAGGCAATTGGTATTATCTCTTTCTCTTCGGTATTGGGGTTATCTGGGGATCCCAGTTCATTTTTCAGCAAATGGCAGTTGCTGATATCTCTCCTGTGTGGGTGGGGGCAGGCCGTTCACTGATTGGTTTTCTGACTCTGGTGATTATTTGCCAGGCGATGAGGATTAAAAGTAACGGAGGCCAGTGGTTTAAGTTCAGCCTGATTGGGCTGCTGGAAGCGACAATACCTTTTATTTTGGTAGCCTGGGGACAGCAATTCCTTGATACAGCCATTGCTGCAATTTTGATGGGAACCATCCCTTTCTTTACGGTGATTCTGGCTCCTTTGGTTATCAAAGGCGCGCGTATCACCTTTGCAGGTATTGGCAGCGTAATATTAGGCTTCTCAGGTCTGGTGATGCTGTTTTACCCTGAGCTGATGTCAGGTAGAAGTAGTACTAACCTGATGGCTGCGGGCGCTATTATCGTTGCTTCCGCCTGTTTTGCCGTTGCCCTTTTATTACTGAAGGGGGTGGAGAATGAGCATCCACTGATCATTGCGAGAAATGTTCTTGGCAGCGCTTCAGTCCAGATCATTCTATTTGCCATGATTGTGGCTCCGGTAACAGAAATTACACCAACGACTTCCAGCCTGATGGCAGTGACATACCTGGGTACTCTGTGTGCTGGCCTCGTGTACTTCCTGTATATGATGCTGATTCGTGATGCAGGACCAGTTTTGCATCACTGAATAACTATCTGGTACCCATGATTGGTGTTTTACTGGGAGCGACTATCAATGGTGAAGCCCTGTCAGTTCATACTTGGGCAGCCCTTGCCACCATTATGATGGCAGTGGCCTTTAACCAGATCTTTTCCGGTAAATCTTCTAAAGGTGAGCCTGAGGACGTTTCCGCTGAAGGGCTCTTACCAGCCAAATAGTTTCAGGTCTTTGTTCAGGCGGAAATTGGTTGAAAGCACTGCATGCTGATTCAGGTTATATTTGATCTCAGTATGCAGTTTCTGATCCCTTAGTAGTGCCGGGATATTTCGAACATAGAGGTTTTGGTAAAAAACCTCTTTAAAAGTCTTGATCATCCTGTTGCTGAAGTCACCCTGACTGCTCCAGGAGGTGCTGTCAGGTGTTGGCAAAAAGGCATCTGCAGCGGTTTCCCTGTCTCGGCTGGCGGATACCACCATCATATAGGCAGGAACGTCCCTGTCTTTTCCTGTATTGATCTCTTCAACAATATCCGGGTGTAGTGTGTTGTATAGATACCGGTAGGGTAAATCAAACATACTTCCGGAGTGGCAGGTATCAACAAATACCAGGAGTCTTGTGCTTTTGTGAAAGCGTTTAAAGGTTTGATGAAGTTCATCATCTGAGACAATGTCACGACCAAAAACCATCAGTTCATCCATATGGTCCATTTCATCACCACTGGTATCCGTTCTGCGCGCACCATGTCCACTGAAGCTGATCATGATTCGGTGAGGTCCGGGCTCACTGTGAGTTTGTTCAGCCAAACGCTCAATTTCTGAGAGGACGATGGACTTACTGAGCGGCCCAGATCGATCAGTTAGAACCTTCAGAGACGTTGCTGGAATGCCTTTACTGATTGCTGCCCATTTAAAGAAGTTCCATGCATCATTCTGGCTGCCGCTTAATGTGGATACTTCCGGAATCTGGTCATAATTTTGCCCGGTAAATAATCCCTTAATCAGATGCATATTTTCAAATTCAAAATAGAAGTCACTATCCAGTGGACACTGGTTGTCATAGCAAACATTCTCATTTAGACCAAAACTCTGATTGTAGGTGCTGAAAGCTTTTAGTGGTGATAAAAGTATCAGTATCAGAAGTAACCAGATGACCAGGGTGTTTGGTTGAGAAATGGATGGCTTGAGTCGAGCTATCAGAGAAGAGAGCATGGTGTGCCTCATGCATAACAGCTTTAAGAGGGAGCTGATTAATAAGTCGAGACATTCAGGTTAGCAGATCTGTTTTGAAATATAGTGGTAAATCGCAGAAAAAAACATTGGATCATGCTTGCAAGCTGAACAGCTTTCCTTATAATCAGCCGCGTCTGGTGAGGGATGAGGTTCTTCTTCCTGAATCAGGTCTAGATGGTGGGCGTAGCTCAGTTGGCAGAGCTCCGGATTGTGATTCCGGCGGTCGAGGGTTCGAGCCCCTTCGCCCACCCCATCTTACCTTCCTTTCAAATTATCAAGATTTCAATCCAACGATTGCCGGCACTTCTGCATTTTCATAAATGTGTCGTGTTTTTTTCGTAAAAATCAAACGGCTGTTGGTTAGGTTCTATCCTATCGTGGTAGCGACTCATGGCGTCCTCAATACTGCTGTATATACCCGTGGCCACGAACCCAGTGATGGCTCCGGAAAGCAGCATACTTTCTCTCTCTTCTGGAGTGGCTGCCGGCATATTGAGTATGTTGGTATGCTCAGTCAGCAGTAGTTGGTTTTTTGCCAATCCCCCGGTGGGCATTAAGAGTTCAAAGTTATATCCGGCTTTCTTTAACCTCGCTAACTGATAGCGGGCATCCAGAGCCAGAGCTTGAATACCGGCAAGGTACAGCACTCAAGCGACCGATGACTTTTATCTAGAGAGAGACCGGTAATCATGCTCCGCAGTGGTTGATCAACTTCAGGTGAGCCAAAGTAAGGGGGCATATGCAGGTACGCTGTCAGTTTGCTTACATCTTCAGCTTCAGCGCACTCTGATCTATTGTTACCAGCCAGCTCATAGAGAATCTGGTTAAGGTACTCATGAACCTCAATACCCAGACTGACAGCAATATCAGAAGTTGAGCTGTAAGCCGGGTGTGATGTGATCAATGAAGGCTCCAGCCGCAGTTTGCCTAGCATATATTAACGAGTAGCCTTCAAGGACTGAAGGATAAGGGCCATCTGTACCATTGCTGGTTAACATGTCTCTGCTGAAGGTGACGTAGTTGGATGAGGTTCCGCCGATAAAACTGATTCTTCTGGTAATGAAGTCCAGTGGTTGCTGACTGTCCTGATGCTTACCAGCAAGTATAGTAGCGAAAGTTCCACCATAATCAGCAATAATCTCTGTGGAAACAGAGTTTCCCAGTTTGAGGTGTAGTTGATACGCTGCACTTTTGCTCAGCCCCCCCAACCGCAGCTCCGATCTCAAGCGACTCAGCATTAAATCGCTCCTCAATATCAATATTCATTTTGGCTTCCGCATCTCTGGTAAAGATATGACTGGTTGACGTAGGTGTTCTGGTTACACAATCTGTTATTTCCAGGTGACATAATCATAGAGATCGAGAATGCAGGTTGCGACTTGCCAGGTTTTTGGGGCACTTTGAAATAGCCAGAGTAATTTACTTGAGTTACTCTTGGCGCTGATTCTTGAGCCAGCATGAGCAAATATTCCCAGTTACTCACTGGCAATAATGGCTGCCTGTTGACTGGCCCGACTGTCCATCCATCAAAATTATTAGCACGATGGCTCCCGGACAGGTGGACAGGTTGCATCTGTTCATCCAGCAGAACCAGAGAGTAGGTTGTATCAACACCTATCCCTTTAATATCCTATTGATTCAGTGGGTGATCAGCGGTTAATCGATTTACGCTGGTCACCAGAGTTTCCCAGATATTATCTGAACAGAACTCCATCGTACTCGCCGTTTTCAAGATTAGAAGCGGCTCTTCATCACAAGCAAGGATATGCCCTTCCAATGAAACAAAAGCGCTGCGCAAACTGTGGGTGCCGAAATCAATACTGAGTAAAACTGGCCGCATCTGTGTTAATGTCCTTACAACAGGGGCTCGGATAAGAATAGCCCTGTTCCTGCATTTGTTAGGTTCTGGTTCACTAGGAGCCTGTCGGACTTAACTGGCCAAATCCGGCTTTTTCGCAGTAGGCCATTGTTCAGTCCGACAGGCTCCCGGTAAGGTGAGATAATTCATGCGCATGAGCAGAATAATTGGGCATCGAGGTCTGGCCGGAGAGGCTCCGGAAAATACACTGGCAAGTATTAGATTGGCTGCTGAGCAAGGGATGAGGTGGGTCGAGGTGGACGTTACTCTGCTCAGTGATGGTACACCTGTACTTTTTCATGACCGTCGACTGAATCGTACAACCAATAAAACAGGTCGGTTGAAGTCGTTAACCTACTCTGAGCTGGAAACAATAGATGCGGGAAGCTGGTTTTCTAACCAATTTTCAGGTGAGAAGATTCCTCAACTTGGAGAGGCACTTAAACTGATTAAAGCGCTTGGGCTCGGTCTGAACCTTGAGTTAAAAACCAATGGCTGTTCAGAATCCAGGTTAGTAGACACTGTTTTAAAGACTATTAGTGAGGTTGAATTTCCAAAAGACCGGCTTCTGGTTTCCAGCTTTAATTATCAGGCGCTGGTCAGTTTTTCAGATCGTTCCGATATTCAGGTTGGCTGTTTGTTTGAACGACTGCCGGTGAATTGGCGCAGGAAGGCATTGAGGGTCAATGCTGTAACCATCCATCTGAGCAGTAAGCGAACGTCAAAACGACAGATTTCACGAGTGAAGTCTAAAGGCTATGAACTCTACTGCTATACGGTTAACTCGCTGACGTTTGCAAGACAACTTATTAGCTATGGTGTTGATGGCGTTTTCTCGGATTTTCCGTTGCAGGATAATTGAAGGCATTGAGATAATTTTTACCAATAAAACTCAACAAAGAATTAGGTATAGCCTTCAAGTTTCAAATGATGGCGCATGGCTGGGGTACTTTTCTACAGTTGCTGATCTTGAACCTATATCAATGACAGCTCTGTTATCAGAGCTCATGCCAGTGTTGTGTCGCTGGGAGCTTCTGGCAGTTCAGCAGGGAATGAGGTTTCAGGTCGTTCGAAAGGTGGTTTCAGTTGTAAAATACATGCTTCGATAGACCCTCTCCGTCTACCAGTCCAATTCATTTTAACAGGGGGGCAGACTGCTGATACTACCCAGGCAATACCATTGGTTGAAGGAATAAGCACATTTTCCCTGCTTGCTGACAAGCGGTACGACACAGATAAGTTTAGTGCCTGGTTAGAGAGTATTGGCATCGAATTGGTTATTCCACCAAAAGCTAACCGCAAAGAACAGCGCTACTGTAACTGGTGGCCATACAAAGAGGGCCATGGTCTGGAATGTATGTTTGGTAAGCTAAAGTACGACAGAAGAATCGCAACCTGATTTGAGAAGAAAGTCGTCAACTACATGGGGATGCTGGCTTTGGCAGTCTTAATGTTGTGATTGCGATGATTATGTCAACAGAATCTGGAGAGAAATTTAATTTTATATATGAATCTACTGCGGAGTATAACTCCGCTTGTTTCAAGTTTTTCAAACTATCTAAACATCAGGGTTAGAAACACATCAAAACCTAGAGTTCGTCCACTTCTCTCAGGTATTTGAACAGCTTTCTTGCTGCTGCTGGAGGCTTGTCCTGGGATGCCTCTTTCTGGGCATTACGAACCAGTTGTCGGATATGCTGGTGGTTGGCTTTCGGGAAATGCTCCAAGTATTCAGTTAATGTTGTGTGACTTTCATCATCATGGATGAGCTTGTCACGCCATTTTTCCAATTGATGGAACCGGCGGTTGTATTCGTCACTGGAGGAGTCCAGCTGGTTCAGAAGCTCCATGATTGGCTCAATGTCCTGATCAGCCATAAGCTTACCAATAAAACCTAGATGGCGTTTTCTCGCATTGTTGCTCTTTATGCGCTTGCTTTCATCCAGTGCTTCGCGAAGGCGATCCATCAGAGGCAACTTATCCAGCAATGCTGGTTTGAGTTCCATCAGTCGGGCACCAACGCTCTTTAGTTCCTCCATGTCCCGCTTCAGTTCAGATTTGCTGACATAGATGATTTCTTCTGTATTTTCATCGTCCCAAGCTTCTTGGATACGACGGCTCTTTTTACTCATAGACAATAGCCGTGGGTGGAAAATGAATATCCTGATATTTTACGCCAGAATGCTTTTTAATTGGGATGTTTTCCCCAACTCTAGTGAACGTTTTGTTGCGGGCTCCGTGTGCTCCTTTGGATATAGCAGTCATTGCATGAGTACCCTGAGGATATAAACGACAATTTTCTTTCAAAGTGGCGTTACTACAGGCTCTCTGGCAAATCAAGCAGAAATATCGTCCAGAACGTTCAGAACCCTGTCTATTTCTTCCTGCGTGTGGTAATGGACAAAACCTATGCGCAGTAAACCATCCCGCTCTTGAAGGTTAAGCCGGTCAAGCAGGTCCAGTGCATAGAAATGGCCGGACCAGGTATAGATGCCGTACTGGGCCAGCAGTTGTGCCAGCCTACTTGAGGATTGTCGGTGGTGGGCCAAGGCAAAGGTAGGGGTTCGTCCAATCGTGGTATTTGAGCCGTACAAGGTTAACCCGGTTATGTGCTTGAGGCCATCAAGAAACCGTTGGGACAACTGTCGTTCGTGTTCCTCAATCCACTTTGCCGACGTTTGAAGTCCCTTGCGATCATAGTCAGACCCAGTGAGCCAGCCATGGTATTTAATACAGGCCAGCAATCCGGCAATGGCTGTAAAGTTCTGTGTTCCTGTCTCCCAGCACCAGGGAGGCTGACTATTTGCTGCCCGGACTTTAAAGGGCTTCAGGCTGCCCAACAGTTCTGGCCTACCATACATCACACCCAGGTAAGGGCCGCAAAACTTGTAGGCAGAACAGGTCAGGAAGTCGGTATCAAGAGCCTGAACGTCCGGTAACCGGTGGGCAGTGTAGTGAACAGCATCAACATGAACCAGGGCATTCACGGAATGTGCAGCTTTAATTAGCTCTGCTGCTGGGGTGATACTGCCGGTCACATTGGAGGCCAAGGTAAACGCCACTAGTCGTGTTTTTTGGGACAGCAGACGCTCAAGCTCTGTGACGCAGAGACTATGACTGGCAGTGAAATCCATCGTCCGAACTGTGCATCCCCGTTCCTCTGCTGCCATTACCCAGGGGGTGATATTAGCGCCATGATCCAGTGATGAGACAATAATCTCATCGCCTTTTTGCCAGGTTCTGGCGATGGCCCTGCTCAGTGCAAAAGTCAGGGAAGTCATGTTGGCACCGAAGGCAATACTGACAGCAGGAGCATTTAATAACTGTCCTGCAGCCTCCCTTGTCTGCTCGATCAGCAACATAGTTTCTTTGCTGGTAGCAAAAAAACCACCCAGATTGGCAGTGCCCGCCTGCTGGTAATCTGACATAGCACTGATTACTGATATCGGTACCTGAGTACCTCCAGGCGCATCGGAATAGATGGGGGGCTGGCCTACATCTAGCTGCCAAAGGGCTTGAAATTGCTGTCGGATGCGCTGAAGGTCGGTTGAGGTATGCAGTTTTTCCACTGTTCATCCTGCAGGGTTACCGTAATTACGAAAACATCTCGATGACCAGAGACTTGGCCACTGCTGACCTGAACCGCAGAGGTATAATGATAGACTCGCCGGTCATTGCAGTAAACAATATCCCCAGGCGACAGAATAGCACCGTAGATAGGTTTTTGTTTTGGATGATAAAAAATTCCGGTCTCTGCGCCCTCGATATTTTTACGTGCAACACAAAGGATGGCGATCAGGTCGAAACCATCCTGGTGAATGCCCTCTGGCACCGGCAAACCATTGTCAGAGCTGGAGCAGGTGATCCTGATTTGATGTACACCATAAATGGTAACTGCCAGCAATTCCCACTGAAGTGATTCGAGATAACAGCACCAAGGCTTCCAGCCAGTT
>OODV01000456.1 GCA_900299555.1 uncultured Endozoicomonas sp. | reverse complement strand
CAGCAACCATTTTAAGGATAAAATGGCAATATACGCAGGTTAAATTGGCGCTTACAGTCAACTGATTTATCGAAAAGTTCAGATTAATTACCCTTTACCATGTAGATACATTTGTTGACTTTTTTTTTATCAGCTTCTAGTATAAACATATGTATATACAAAACGGAAAATGCACCATGCAGACAGAAATCAAAAAGTGGGGGAATAGTGCCGCAGTAAGGATACCGGCTAAGGCTCTTGCTCAAGCAGGACTGGACATAAGCAGCAGCATCGAAATCGTTGTTCTGGATGGAGAAATAATCCTGAAGCCTATAAAGCAGGTGGGGGAATATTCACTGGATGACCTGCTTGCAGTCAGCCCTAAAAGCACATTTGAGCTTGATGATGCTGATAATGCTTGGATTGGTGACAAGCCAAGAGGTCAGGAGCTTCTGTGAAATGAGCTATGTTCCTGATCGTGGTGATGTTATCTGGCTGGACTTTGACCCTACTAAGGGTTCTGAGATACAGAAGACTCGGCCAGCACTGGTACTTTCCCCAAAACCTTTTAATGCAAAAGTCAGACTTGCCCTGGTAGCCCCCATAACCTCCACAGTACGTGGTCATGGCTTCGAAGTATCCTTTGACGGGGAAGTGGTTTCAGGCGTTGTGCTGTGCCAGCAGGTAAGATCTGTAGACTACGGGGCCAGAAGTATAAAACTGGCTGAGAAAGCTCCAAAGCCATTGGTAGAAGAAGTGCTGAAAAAGGTTAGGGTACTTGTTTCGTGAAAATTGTCCGTTATGAACAATCGCAAAACTAGCCATAGCCGAACGGGCAGAATGGCGGGGTTAGCCTGTGGAGCGACTGGAACGAGAATAGCGGCTTAAAAACCGCTATCCAGGGAATAAGTTTCATTCAAACGCTTACCTTCAGAAAAGGCGTACCAGTGGCTATGCCGAAGGCCAGAAAACAATCCCAGGTTATTATCCAGCGAAGCCAAACGATATGCCTTATCCGCTTCCTGAAGCAACTTGATTCCCTGCTTGGTTAATTCAAGAGCACGATTACGCTGCTCCACAATGTTCTTGATCTGGTCACGTTTTACGACTGACTTACGCATTAGAAATGTCCATAAATTATAAAGCATCAAGAATTGTATTGGTAAAACATTTAAGCTTACTTACTTGGTGTGAATTTAATAAACTTCGTAATGTCTGAATCAGACTGAGACAATAACTCATCCCAATCATTAGGGGGATTGCCACTCTTAAGCATTTTTTTGAAGGTACGATAAGCATCCTTATTACTACCGTAGGATCGTTTATGAGCATCATCGTTTACCCATACCAAAATTATTACCTTAGCCTGGGTGTCAAATCTAAAAAACAGCCGGTATTGTTGGAAAAACTTTGCACGAAACCAATGCTTATTGCTTGAGCCCAATGTATCACCTTGCCGGTACTTAGGATCTTCGGGGTTTTCCGGTATATCCTTTATCAGCCTGAGAATTGCACCTAGTCTTTTAGTCGCATTCTTTCGTTGATAATTAACTGGGTCTTTAGCATGAAGGTCAGTTACGATTTCTTTAAGGGATTTTATTTCTTCAATAAGAAGGGGATGGAGGAAAATAGACCAGCCATTAATTTGCATCAATTTTTCTTTATGCACAATCAAACATCCTCTTCATCAAGAGGGGCATCCAGGTCAACATCCATATCACCAACAAGATCTTCCATTTTTCTCAGAAAGTCAGGGGTAAGTGGTACAAGCTTTTCAGGATGGCTCTCAATGTCTCTTGCAAGGAAATCAAGAAAGCTGGCAATCACAGGATCACGGTGAGTCTCCGGTTCGAATTTGGCAAGGGAGACAGAACCGGACGAATTAACCGTAAACATGACCTTATCCCTTTTCTGGAGGTTCAGGGCCTTTCGCACAACTTCTGGTATGGTTGTCTGGTAACGGTCTGTCAACGTGCTCTCAGAGGACACGATAGCGTCTTCAGAACTGGATGGATTCACTGGCATAGGAAAGTACCTTTTAGATTGAGTGACAAACTAAAAGGTAATGCAATTGCATTACCTTGTCAAGCAAAGCGTTTACATTATATTTTCTGTAACAGGTGTCAGGAGAGAACGCATGGCAACAACACGATTTCGAAGGATTAACTTCATCGCCTTTATTTCCAAACAGGCATACGGCCACGGGACATTCAAGTACTGAAATCACATGAAGAGATCCGATATATCCCTGGAGAGACAGTGATGGTTACTCACTTGGCTCAAGATTTGCCGGAAATAGAGGACTTTATGGGGCTGGCTTTTGCGTATGACTGTCATCTTGTTCGATTATGAATACCTAACAATCAGCTTTGTTCATAATGAACAAAGCTTCTCCATATCTGATTAAAAATAAAGAACAAATAAAGCTTTAACTGTAACCAAAACGCCATTTGCCAATCCTGGCATACCAAAAAGAACCGCAAAGATACCAACGGCAATGGCTAACTGCTTGAACCAATATGGGTTGCCTTTAAAGCCATACTTAACAATTTGGGTGATTAAAAACAAAGCTGCGGCCACCGCAATAGAAACACTCGCATTTGTGAGCTGATAAAGGTTAATCCTGGGCAGGCTCAAGTACTGCTGGTAGATGAAATACCCTGATAGACCAAAGAAAAAGAGCGTTATAAGGCCATTCACTGCCCGTAGTGACGTTCTTGCTATATAAGCCCATTTTAACTTGCTGACAGCTTTTACGGGCTGCTGCTGTTGTACTGTTCTTTCCATTTATTAAATAGGTCCTAACGTAAGCGCCAAATAAACCCACGTCCTTCCGTCTAATTACCCAGTCTGAAATCATG
>OODV01000363.1 GCA_900299555.1 uncultured Endozoicomonas sp. | reverse complement strand
GGGAAAGAGATCTGGAAGGAAAAGTTCATAGCCTGAATTTGACCTGACAGACACCCTCTTGAAAATCGGTAACTGTCAGGTCAGGTCTGAACTTCTACAACTGACCCCTGCCTTGTAGACTTTCTAATATGAAAACAATCCAGATATTAATGGATGGAGTCCACTAATGCTCTGACAGCGTCAGCATCATGTGCTTTAAGACACTGCTCGGCCAATTCTTTCAGTTTTCCACTGTTCTGTTCACGCAGGATCTTTTTAATCGTGGGAACAGACGGTGCAGACATACTGAACTCATCCAGACCAAGACCTGCCAGAATTAACGCAGCGCGTTCATCACCGGCAAACTCACCGCACATACCGGTCCATTTGCCCGCAGCGTGGGAAGCGTCAATGACCTGCTTAACTGCTCTTAATACAGAAGGGGAGAAGCTGTCATACAGGTGAGCAATGTTTTCGTTGCCACGATCTACCGCCAGAATATACTGAGTCAGGTCATTGGTGCCGATACTGAAGAAGTCGAGTTCTTCAATCAACTGATCAGCAATCATGACAGCTGCTGGTGTTTCAATCATGATGCCCAGCTCACACTGCTCATCAAACGCAATACCCTGGTCTCTCAGGCTCTGTTTGGCCTTCTCAACATGCTCTTTAAGCTGTATCACTTCATTGACCGAAATGACCATGGGGAACATGATGCGCAGCTTACCAAAAGCACTGGCTCTCAGAATGGCGCGAAGTTGAGTCTGCAGGATTTCCGGACGGTCCAAACACATACGCACCGCACGCCAGCCCAGGAATGGATTCAGCTCCTTTGGCAGATCCAGGTAAGGAAGATCCTTGTCACCGCCAATATCCAGAGTACGGATAATGACGGGTCTGTCTCCCATGGATTCAGCAACTTCCTTATAGGCCTGAAACTGAACTTCTTCAGAAGGCAGGGAGTTGCGATCCATAAACAGGAATTCTGTACGGTAGAGACCTACGCCTTCAGCACCATTTCGCAAAGCACCATCAACGTCTTTTGGTGTTCCGATATTGGCGCAAAGTTCGAAATGCTGACCATCGACAGTAACTGCTGGTAAATCTTTCAGTTTTGCCAGTTCATTACGGGCACTGGCCAGTGCATCTTGCTGTTTACGAGCGATTTCCAGTTGTTCGTCTGTAGGGTTAACAATGATTTGATTGTTGACTGCATCCAGAATCAGTTGGTCACCATGCAGAATAGCAGTGGTTGCCTGCTGGCATCCAACCATGGCAGGAATTTCAAGAGAGCGTGCCATAATCGCTGAGTGTGATGTGCGTCCACCGACGTCTGTTACAAAGCCAATGACCTTGTCCAGATCAAGCTGAGCAGTATCTGAAGGTGTCAGATCATTGGCAATGACAATGGAGTTTTCTTCCAGGTTTTCCAGACCAGAGATACGAATACCCAGAATGTTTTTTACCAGGCGCAGGCCAACATCACGGAAGTCAGCTACACGCTCTCTCAAATAAGCATCTTCGAGCGTTTCCAGCAGCTGTACGTTATTGTGGATAGCCTCATGAGTTGCTGTAGCCGCTGGTTTTCCCTCGCCAATGAGGCTGAAGATTTCTTCTTCAAGCTCTTCGTCTTCAGCCACCATCATGTGGCCTTCAAATACAGCAGCTTCTTCTTCACCGAATTTACCCAGCATTTCACGATAGAGTTTATCGAGCTGAGTTGTGGTCTGTTCCCGGGCTTTTTTGAATCTTTCTATTTCGTTATTAACCTGGTCATCCGTTACTTTGTACTCTGGCAGGATCAGCTCCTGCTCACAGTGGATAACAGCTTTACCGATCGCAATGCCTTCGGATGCAATGATGCCCTTGATCATGGAAGTAACTCTTGAACCTGCTGAATTAAAAATCATCTAAAGCGGAGAAGTGAAACCACAGAGGCACAGAGCCTCTGTGGTTCAAAAATAAATTATCCTTCCAGATTTTCGATAACGACTTTCAGTTTTTCCATAGCCGCTACTTCATCATCACCTTCAATCGTCAGAGTGATAACGTCGTCTTTTAGGATACCGGCAGACATCAGTTTCATCAGACTTTTTGCGTTAGCTTTACGGCCTTTATTTTCTACAGTGATGGTACTGGAAAACTCTTTGCAGGCTTTTACAAAGACCGCACCTGGGCGAGTGTGCAGACCATTTTCATTGGTAACCTGAATTTGTGCAGTTTGCATGGTTTCACTTCCTGAAAGTTTATATCCGGGCTCTCTTGGTCAAAAATAAAGAAGAGCCCTGGTAATGGTTTAATGATCGAATTAGCCTGCCCTTTAGGGGCATTTCCCGCTCAAGGCTGTAACAGGCTGTTTTTCAGTTCTCTGAAGTACTGCTGCCCCCAGACAGCAGGTTCAGGTTTGTCTTTAATCCAGCGCTTCATCCCCATCATCATTTCATTGACGAGAGCTGGATGCTCGGCAGCAATATCATTGGTTTCTGCAGGATCAACGGCACGGTTATAGAGCCGAACCTGATTGTCATTCTGCCACCAGTGCAGAGACCATTTACCTTTGCGCACACTCCAACTGGCGGTGGAGTGCTTTTCCAGATAAGGGCTGCTTGGCTCGATATCAGATTCTGAACGTCCGGAGACATATTCGAAGTAATCACTCCAGAAATCATCATTCGGCTCTCCCCAGTGGAAGGCACGGGGGCCTGCCCAGAACAGCATATCATGAGGGTCAGAAGGATTTTTGCCACTTAGGTGTGGCAGCAGGTTAACTCCGTCCAGATCCAGTGATGTCGGTTGGTTTAACCCGGATGCTGCCAGTAAGGTTGGCATCAGGTCCATGGTGGATACCAGGCCATCATAGATCATGCCTTTAGGCAGTGATTTACCCCAGGCAACCAGAGGAATATGGACACCCCCATCCATGAGGGAACCTTTGTTACCGGTCAACAAGCCATTCTGCGGCATTGGTGAGTCGGCAACACCGCCATTGTCTGGCATGAACAGGAAAATGGTGTTATCTGCACGGCCGGAGGCTTCCAGCTCATTCATCAGCAAATGAATACTGTCGTCAATTGCCGCAATAGAGGCATAGTAATTGTCGACTTCGCTATTACCGGTATTAAAGCGACTCAGATACTTTTCCGGTGCCGGGGCAGTCAGCGGAATATGTGGTGCAGCGTGAGCATAATAAAGGAAGAAAGGCTGATCCTTTTTCACGCTGCGGATAAAGGCCAGAGCTTCATCTGTCATCTGATCCGTCATATACCCTTTGGATTCAGCAAGCTCACCATTACGCATCCAGGTCGGTGAGTTGTAGCTGGACACGCCTGAAGCGTGGAAGCCAAAGAAATAATCAAAACCACGATCCGTTGGGCGATAACCGTCTTCTGCCCAAATGATGGAATTATCGTGATAGTCTCTTGATGTGGAGTCTTCTACTTTTTCTCTATGAACTTTTGCCAGGTGCCATTTACCAATGGCACCGGTACGGTAACCATTTTTCTGGAAGACTTCTGGCAGGAAGGTCTCTTCCAGCGGTACACCAGGCTTAACATCATCATTGTTATAGATGCCAAACTGGTGTGGATAACGTGAAGTCATGATGCCGGTGCGTGAAGCTGCACAAACAGGATGAGTCACGTGGGCGTTACTGAAGCGGACACCATCAACAGCCAGTTTTTTCAGTGTAGGCATGGCGCTTCTGGAAGCATTAATCGCTGCATTCAGGTCAACAGCGTAACGCTCACTGACATAGCGTTCAGCCAGAACGGTTTTGTTATAGCTTTCTGGCAGAAAATCAAACTGCCCAAAACCCTGATCATCCGTAATCATCAGAATAATATTGGGCGGATTTTCCTTGTCGCCCAGGAGTTGATTCACTCGTTGTGCGGCACTGGTACAACCACCCAGTGTCAGAGGAAGCATGGCTGAAGCGCCGGTTATACCAAGGGTCTTTAAAAAACTTCTGCGTTTCATTTTTAAAGTATGCCTTTCGCTTTATGTTTTTTTAAGAGCGTCTACTGCTTCACCTGCCAGCTGGGTGATTTCATCCCAGCGTCCTTCTTTTACCAGATTGCCTGGGCATACCCAGGAGCCACCGATGGCTACTACATTGCTAAGTGAAAGATAATCTTTTGCATTGTGCAGTCCGATGCCGCCGGTAGGGCAGAAGCGAATGTCCGGGAATGGGCCGGCCAGTGCCTTGAGCATGCTGACGCCAACAGACTGTTCTGCAGGAAACAGTTTCAAGAGGTTATAGCCATGCTCTATTGCCTGAATAACGTCCGATGGGGTGGATACGCCGGGAATAAGTGAAAGATTCTGTTTGTTGGATTCTTTCAATAAAGCGGGTGTTGCACCAGGTGAAACGGCGAAGTCGGCGCCAGCTTTTAAAACGGCGTCAATTTGATCAGGAGACGTTACTGTACCTGCACCGGTGATGCAGTCAGGCATTGCCGCTTTGATTTCCTGAATGGCTTCAAGGGCGCACGCTGTTCTCAGCGTAACCTCAAATACATGAATGCCTCCGGCGCTGAGTGCTTGTGCCAGAGGTACTGCCTGGCTCAACTCTTCAATCACAATAACCGGTAAAACAGGATAAGCTCGATTTAAAATAAGTTCGCTGTTCATAAACGACAATACCTTTATATAGATGACGGATTCGTTCGCAGATGCTTACAGAGCAGGCATCGCCTCTTTTGGAATCACACCACCCCGATGCATAATGACTTCAGCGGCCAGACGGTGGCCTGCCTGGCAGGCTTCTACCGGACTGGAACCCAGAATACGGCTGCTCAGGTAAGCCCCATTAAAGGAGTCACCAGCACCGGTAGTATCAACCGGAGTACTGACTTTCTGGGCAATAACGCTTTGAATATCATCACCTGACTTTACGATGCAGGGTGCTGAACCTCTTTTAATAATCAGTTCAGGAATATGTTGAAGGCGCTGCAGAGTGTCTTCTACTGACTGGTCATTAAAAAGCAGCTGCTCATCTTCAAAGGTCAGCAGGGCAATATCCGTCAGCCCCAGGATGCACTGATACCAGTGGCGGGCATCATCAGAATCTCTCCATAGAGCTGGTCGATGGTTGGTATCGAAAGCAACTTTTGCGCCATTGTGTTTCGCTTTTTCCAGTAAATTAACTAGCCGCTTTCGAGATTCGTAAGGTAAAATCGCAACCGTAATTCCGGATAAGAAGATCAGGCTGTTTTCAGAGGCTATGCTTTCCATTTGCTCATCAGTGAGAGCATCTGAAAACAGTGAACGGGCAGCAGATTCAGAACGCCAGTAGTGGAAGCTTCTTTCGCCGGTTGAGTCAACATTGACAGAATAAAGACCGGGTAATTTACCAGCCAGGCGAGAGACATGACGGGTATCAATACCTTCATTTTGCCACGCAGTCAGCATTTGATGACTAAAGGTGTCTTCTCCTAAAGCAGTAACATATTGAATGGTTATGTTCGATGCATTCAGTAATCTTGTCATATAGACAGTGGTATTGAGTGTGTCGCCAGCGAAGTTTACTTTCAGAAACCTTTCGCTTTCGCTGCTGTGTTCCAAAGCGCCTGTCTGAGTAAGCTCAACCATGCATTCACCAATGCATGCTATCGAAGCCGGCTTTGTGTCTGTTTTCATGATGAGCGTCATAGTCTTTCAAATTCCTTCGTGTTTAGATGATGCTCTCACAAAATAGTTTTCGTTTTTATGATCTCAATCATTTTTAATGAAAATATATTCGTGTAAAAAAGCAGTTTTTCAGTATTTCGAAAGCACTATTGCTAATAATCGAAAATTTGAAACAAAAAATTGAAAGGCAAGTGAAAAGAATGTATGTTTGCGGCAACTGTGTGAAAGCGCAGTTGAAAGAGAGGTGTAAATGAGTACTGTTGAGCGGCGTGAAGCGATTGTTCGCCTGGTGCGTGACAAAGGTCTGGCTCGGGTTGAAGAGTTGGCAGATCACTTCAAGGTATCCAGTGTCACGATTCGAAATGACCTGAACTACCTTGATAATAAAGGTCTTCTGCTGCGCTCTCATGGCGGTGCGATGGCTTTGGATGATGTAGTGAAAGAGATGCCTTTTGATGATAAAGGTACTGTTAATACTACTCAAAAAGAAGCGATTGGTGCTGCTGCTGCGCAACTGGTGAATGACGGTGAGTCAATTATTCTGGACTCCGGAACCACCACGCAGCAGTTAGCCAAACATCTGGTAAGCAACAAAAATCTGGTGGTGATGACCAACGGGCTTAACGTAGCCAGCGAACTGGTCAAGGCTTCCGGGATCGAAATCATGATGACGGGTGGAACCCTGCGTTCAAAATCCCATTCATTTTTTGGATCCCAGGCGGAAGATGCTCTTCGGCAATACCGCTTTGATAAGTTGTTCCTGGGTGTCGACGGATTTGATCTTGTCGCTGGCCTGACGACTCATTTCGATCGTGAAGCGACCTTGAATCGTGTGATGTGTGATATCTCCAGTGAGATCATCCTTCTGGCAGATTCCAGTAAATTCGGTCGTAAGGGTTATCACTTTATCCGCTCTTTTGGTGCTTTCCACACTCTGGTGACCGATAAAGGTATACCAGCGGATTATCTGGCAGGTTTGCAGCGTCAGGGAGTCAGGGTGATTATTGCTGACAGTTGATGGGTTCTCTGGGATTTGAAAGTGAGTTCGCTGAGAATCGATTAACAGGGCGGTAACTCTCCTCTACAGTTCGACCGGGCACTGCAGCAGTACATAAGGTGTTGCTGTGAGCAGTTTAATTGAGATCATCAGGCGTCATAAGCAGGGAGCAACTTGTGGAATCTATTCCATTTGCTCCGCTAACAGGCTGGTTCTTGAAGCCGCTATTTTGCAGGCAAAAAAAGACGGCTCTGGCGTTTTAATCGAGGCAACCTCAAACCAGGTTAATCAGTTTGGTGGTTATACTGGAATGGATCCGGTTGCTTTTCGTGAATATGTTTATGCCATTGCCGGTGAACTCGAGTTTCCGGTAGAAAGTATCTGGCTGGGTGGTGACCACCTGGGTCCAAACTGCTGGCAGAATGAGCCAGTAGAAGTGGCGATGGAAAAATCCCGCGAGCTGATTAAAGCGTATGTAGCTGCCGGATTTACCAAAATTCACCTTGACGCCAGTATGAGCTGTCAGGGCGACCCTTCAGTGCTTAATGATGAAATCGTTGCTGCGCGCGCTGCTGACCTTTGCAATGTTGCTGAAGCGACTGCGATTGAATGCTTTGGGCAATCCAATATTGTTTATGTTATCGGAACTGAAGTTCCTGTTCCTGGTGGTGAGTCCGAAGAGATTTCGGGTATTCACATTACTACGCCTGAAAGAGCCGGTTATACACTGGACTGTCATCGACGTGTATTTGAAGAGTCAGGTCTTCAGGATGCCTGGCAACGCGTTGTTGGTTTGGTGGTTCAGCCTGGTGTTGAATTTGATCATACCTCCGTCATTGATTATCAACCGGAAAAGGCTGTTGAGCTGAGCCGGTTTATTGAGAATGACCCAAATATCGTTTTCGAAGCCCATTCTACCGATTATCAAACACCGGATGCTTATAAAGCCCTGGTACGTGATCATTTTGCGATTCTGAAAGTGGGTCCGCAGCTGACTTTCGCCATGCGTGAAGCGCTCTATGCTCTAGCTCATATAGAAGATGCCCTGGTGCCTGCTGCTGATCGTTCCAATATCCGTGAGGCCATGGAAGAGGAAATGATGGCGAATCCCGGTAACTGGGAAAAGTATTATGCTGGTAATGACGACGACCGTCGTTTTTCTCGCACCTATAGCTACAGTGATCGTATCCGTTACTACTGGAATAGTGAAAAAGCTGACAAGGCATTAACCGCCTTGTTGGAAAACCTGCAGAACCGGGTGATTCCAATGCCTCTGGTCAGTCAGTATCTGCCAGATCAGTACTGGGCTATCCGTCGTGGTGACATAAAGGGTAATGCACGCTCCCTGGTTCATCACCGTGTTATGCAGGTAACGGAAGATTACGCCAGAGCCTGCTAATAGCAGATTCACTGAAAATCGATCGTTTTAAACCACTGGCAAAAAAGAAATCTGGTTTTGTTGGACGGGACTCTTTTGTCCAAAAAAAGTCAGGCAAAACCTGAAACGGTTTTGAATCGCGAATCATAGACCCTTCCCGACTCTCAGAGTTGTAAGAAGGGCCAAGTTAAAAGCTGAATAAAGAGTTGAGTAGAAACATGAGTACTTATCTGGGTATGGACGAAAGCTTTCTTCGTGATATCGGAGGCGAGCAAACAGCCGTTGAAATCAGCCAACAGCCAAGGGTATGGCGTGAAGCTCACGCCAATATCGAAGCTTGTCGTCCAGAACTGGATGCATTTCTTGCACCGCTGCTGGCAAAAGAAAATCTGCGGGTTGTTCTTTCAGGTGCTGGTACTTCAGCTTTCGCTGGTCAGGTGGTTGCACCTCATCTGGCTCGTGTGACTGGTCGTCGTTTTGAAGCAGTCAGCACCACGGATATCGTTGCATCACCTGCAGAGTGCTTTGCTGAACAGGTACCAACACTGGTGATATCGATTGCCCGTTCCGGCCGGAGTCCAGAAAGTGTTGCTGCTGTTGAGCTGGCTGACCAACTGCTGGATGAGTGTTATCACCTGCTACTGACCTGTAACCCGGAAGGTGATCTGGCTCTGGCCAGTCAGTCTCGCAAGAACATGTTCTGCCTGTTAATGCCAGAAGGTACTAACGACAGAGGCTTTGCGATGACCAGCAGCTACACCAGCATGATGCTGAGTGCACTGTGTATCTTTGATCGTGAGCAGGGTACTGCAGAACTGGTTGAAAAACTGAGCCAGGTCACTGAGCAGCTGTTGGAAGATAAAATCGGTGAACTGAAAGCGCTTGCTGAGCAAGACTTTGAAAGACTGGTGTTTCTGGGTAGCGCAAGCCTGAAGGGTCTGGCGCAGGAAGCCTCTCTGAAGTTCCTGGAGTTGACCGCTGGTAAGGTTGTTTCTGTATTTGATTCCCCGCTGGGCTTCCGTCACGGACCAAAGTCCATCGTTAATGACAAGACCGTCATTATCGAATTCATGTCTAACGACTCTTATACACGACAGTACGACCTTGATCTGCTGGCTGAGTTACGCCGTGACGGTAAGGCTGCACACATTCTGGCCATCTCCGATGAGTGTGACGATGATGTTCGAAAGGGTAATGTAATGACCCTGGGGCAAACACTTGAAACTGAAAATGTTTGGCTTTCGTTTCCTTTCATTGCTCTAGCTCAAGTTTTTGCATTCTTCAAATCCGTACAATTGCAAATAACACCGGATAACCCCTGTCCAACAGGTGAAGTAAACAGGGTCGTCCAGGGCGTCATTATTCACCCTTATAACAAACAGTGACCGATTGGTTAGATACTTTCAGGAGTACGGTATATGAACACACCCAACATTGCGCTGGTTCGTATTGATAACCGCATGCTGCATGGACAGATCGCTATCACCTGGAGCCATCACGCCGGTGGTAACCTGATTCTGGTAGCAAATGACGCTGCATCTGAAGACCCGGTTCGTCAGAACCTGATGGATATGGCTGCACCTCCGGGAATGGCAACCCGCTATTTCTCCATTCAGAAGACGATTGACGTTATTCACAAGGCAAGCCCTGCTCAGAAAATCGTCATGGTAGTTGAAAACCCTCAGGACGTGCTGCGCATGGTTAAGGGTGGGGTGCCTATCAAGGAAGTGAATGTGGGCAACATGCACTTCAGTGAAGGCAAAAAGCAGATCCATAAAACCGTATCTGTGAATCAGAACGATATCGATACCTTCCGTGAACTGACTGAACTGGGTGTGGTATGCACCATCCAGCGTATGCCGGAAGAAGAAAAAATCGAAATCATGAGCGCTGTTAAAGAGGCCTAAGCATGTTAATGGAAGCACTGCTCGTCGCCCTCTGGGCGGCGCTGTGCGGCATCGATAAGTACGATGTCGCTTTGAATATCCACCGCCCGCTGATCACCGGTACGGTTGTCGGTTTGATCATGGGTGACCTTCAGACTGGTCTGATGGCCGGTGCTGCAATGGAACTGGCCTGGCTGGGTCTGGTACCAAACGCTGGTGCGCAGCCACCCGATGTCTGTATCGGTGCAATCATTGGTACCGTTTTTGTCATCCTGACCGGTGAAAACCCTGAAGTGGGTATCGGTATCGCCATGCCATTCGCTGTAGCGATGCAGAGCCTGGTTGTACTCCTGTTTACCGCTTTCGCACCGGTTATGCATAAGTGTGATGAGTACGCCAAGCGCTGCGATACCCGTGGTATTGATAACATGTTGTACCTCGGTCTTGGCGTTCGTGCTCTGATTTATGCGGTAGTTGCATTCCTGCCCGTTTACTTCGGTGCTGAGACCGCTGCTGCCATCGTTGCACTGCTGCCAGAAGAAGTACTCGCTGGACTGTCTGCTGCTGGTCGTATGATGCCTGCTATCGGTTTTGCAATGCTGCTGAAGATCATGCTGAAAAAAGAAGTGGCGGCTTACTTCTTTATCGGTTTCGTACTGGTTACATATCTGAAACTTCCTGTATTGGCTATCGCCATTCTCGGTACCTGTATCGCTGTACTCGATTACATGATGCGCAGTGAACGTCAGCAAACTGTAGCCCAGGCCCAACCAGCATCTGCACATGGAGATTTCAGCGATGGCATCTAATACCGCATATGTAAATGACATCGCTGAAGGTAAAGCGCTGGTAGACGGCGTGAGCGATGAGATCCTGAATCAGGATTACTTTGAAGATCAGTCTAAAGAAGAAGTGATTACCAAGAAGGATCTGTGGAATATCTCTATCCGCGGTCTGTTCATGGAAGGTAACTTCAACTACGAGCGTATGCAGGCCGGTGGCTGGGCTTACACCCTGATCCCTATCCTGAAGAAGATCCACAAGAACAAGAATGACCTGGCAAAGTCATTGAAGATGCATCTTGAACTCTTCAATGCCTCTCCAAAGCTGTTCACGTTTATCGTTGGCCTGGTGGCTGCGATGGAACAGAATAAAGAGAAGCCAAGCACTATTCGTTCTCTGAAAGTAGCAGCAATGGGTCCTACCGGTGGTATCGGTGATGCTATCGACCACATGACCCTGATGCCAATTACCCTGGGTATCGGTGCATCGATTGCTCTGGATGGCAGCGTGGCAGGACCTTTCGTGTTCTTCTTCCTGTACCAGATGATTCACTTCCCACTGTACTTCTGGTTGACCTTCTACGGCTACCAGTCCGGTGTGAATGCCCTGGCTCAGCTGAAAGAGAAAACGGTTCTGCTGTCCCGTGCGGCCACCATTCTTGGTTTGACCGTCGTGGGTGCACTGAGTGCCAGCTTTATCAAGATCTCTACACCACTGGTGGTGGAGGCCGGACAGGCGACGGTGCACATACAGACGGATCTTCTCGATAAGATCATGCCAAACCTGCTGCCCCTGGGCTTTGTCTTCATGATGTATTACCTGGTGCAGAAAGGTAAATCACCCAGTGGCCTGATTGGTCTGACTATGGTGATCGGTATCGCTGGTAAGTACCTGGGCATACTGTAACAACATTTATCGAGGGGAGTTTCTCCCCTCTGCAAGCCTTTAGTTCTTAAAACCTTTAACTCATAAACAGTCTTGACGGAATGTCACCTTCTCCCTGCAACACATCAGGGTGGCATTTTGAAGTAGTGAGGAATTGAACATGATCGGTCTCGTAATTACTGGCCATCTTAACTTTGCCACCGGCTACCAGTCTGCCGTAAATGCCATCGCTGGTGAAAATCCACAGGTTGAATATGTGGACTTTCTGGAGTCCATGTCTACTGATGAGCTGGAACAGAAAATCCGTGAAGCAGCAGACAAGGTTGATAGCGGTGAAGGTGTTCTGTTCCTGACTGATATTCCCGGTGGTTCCCCTTTTCAGCGTTCAGCGAAAGTAGCTGCTGATATGACTAATGCGGATGTGATTTCTGGTACCAACCTGGTGATGGCTGCTGAAGCCTGTCTTGAACGCGATGGCATGGAACTGGGAGAACTGGTTCAACAGGTTATGGAAACTGGGGTAGAAAACATCAAGAGCTTCCAGCAGGAACTGCGTGCAGTGAAAAGCACTGACAACACGGATTATGGAATCTGAATGATGATGGACTGCATCACTGGTAGCCAATATGCACTGAAAGCTGCTCAGGTTTTTACCCCTGGAGGCATTCTGGACAATGCGTTTGTTCACATCAGTAATGGCCGGATTGACTCGGTAAGCGACAGCCTCAATCCTGACTACACACTGGTGGATCTGGGTAATCGCAAGCTGATGCCTGGTCTGATTGATATGCATATTCATGGGCAGAGTGGTGCAGACACCATGGATGCAACACCGGAAGCTCTGGCGATAATAGCCAGAGATCTTCCAAAGACAGGTGTCGTTGGATTTCTGGGGACAACGGTGACGGCACCCTGGCAGAAGGTTCTGGCAGCGCTCGCCAATGTTAAAAGCACGATGGCTGCTGGTATTGATGGCGGAGCGGAAATTCTGGGCACCTATGTCGAAGGTCCGTTTTTTACGCCCCGTCATAAAGGTGCTCATCCGGAACAGTTTTTCCTTGCGCCTTCTCAGGAGCGTATTGCTGACCTGCTTGAAGTGGCCGGTAACTCTTTGAAAGTCGTTGCCCTGGCTCCTGAAACGGAAGGTGCTGTTGAAGCAACAAAACAACTGGTTGCCAATGGCGTTCGTGTTGCCATGGGGCATACCGATGCAACCTACGACCAGGTGGAAGACTGCATCGGAGCGGGTGCCAGTATCGGGGTTCATCTCTACAACGGTATGAGTGGTTTGCATCACCGCGAACCGGGCTGTGTTGGCGCCATGCTGGCCAGTGACTCGGTGATCGCTGAAATGATTGCAGACGGTGTTCATGTTCATCCGGCGGTTCTAAAGCTGAGCTGGAAGTGCAAGGGAACAGAAAGGTCTGCACTGATAACAGATTGTATGTGTGCCGGTGGCCTGCCTGATGGAACGTATCAGCTGGGAGAATTACCGGTTCAGGTAAAAAATGGCGTAGCTCGCACGGAATGCGGTTCATTAGCGGGCAGTACACTGTCGCTGAACATGGCCATTAGAAATATGACCCGTCTGGCAGAAGTGCCTGAGTGGGATGCCGTCAGAATGGCATCTGAAGTACCTGCTCGAATTCTTGGGGTGAATGACCGGATGGGATCCATTGCTGCAGGTATGGAAGCCAGCCTCACGGTAATGGACGACGATTTTAATGTACTGCTGACTCTCGTTAAAGGTCAGCAGGTATTTTCTGCTTGGAGTGAGACAAATTAATGGCACTTTATTCAACAAGACAAATGTTGCTGGATGCTCAGGCTAATCAATACGCAGTGCCAGCTTTTAATATCCATAACCTGGAAACCGTTCGCGTTGTTGTTGAAACGGCTGCTGAGATGCGCTCTCCGATCATTCTGGCAGGTACACCTGGCACCATCAGCTACGCAGGTGCTCGATACCTGGTGGCGATTGCCCAGACAGCGTCTGAAATTCACGACATTCCCATTGCACTGCACCTGGATCACCACGAATCTCTGGGCGCGATCAAGTCGCTGATCGATATGGGTGTGAAGTCCGTGATGATTGATGGCTCCCATCATGATTTTGAAGAAAACATCCGTATCGTCCGTGAAGTCGTCCAGTATGCTCATGCCCGTGATGTTACCGTAGAAGCAGAGCTGGGTCGTCTTGGCGGTCAGGAAGATGACCTGATTGTTGATGAAAAAGACGCGCTGTATACCAACCCTGCACAGGCTGCAGAGTTTATCGAACGTACTGGCATCGATTCTCTGGCTGTTGCCATCGGTACTGCACACGGTATGTACAAGTCTGAGCCAAAGCTGGACTTTGAGCGTCTTGCAGAAATTCGCAACGTAACGACTGCGCCACTGGTGCTTCACGGTGCTTCCGGTATCGCTTCTGCTGATGTGCGTCGCACCATCGAGCTGGGTGTTACCAAGGTAAACGTTGCCACTGAACTGAAAATTGCCTTCTCTGACAAGGTGAAGGAGTACTTCCTGGCTAACCCTGAAGCCAATGACCCTCGTAAATACATGGAGCCAGGCAAAGAAGCCATGGCAGCCCTGATCCGCGAAAAGATTGATATGTGTGGAAGCAGCAACCGCGCTTAATGCGGTGCTGAGTGTGTAAAGAACCAAGTAGCCTTTGTCCGTCTTCGGGCGGACTTTTTTTTCCGAATTCGAAGAAGGTGTGTCAGTACACATCTTTTGATGAGCAAGAACAGATAAAGAGAGACTTATGGAAATCCGTCAGCCTATTCACAGTGATCATGCCAAACAACTGGATACCGAAGGACTGCGTCGTGAGTTTCTGATCGATGGCATTTTTGCCAACGGCACCATTAACCTGACCTACAGCCATGTTGACCGTGTGATTGCCGGTGGTTGTATGCCTGGCACTGAAGCGGTGAAGCTTGAAGCTGGTAAGGAAATTGGTGCTGATTTCTTCCTGGCCCGTCGTGAGCTGGGTGCTATCAATATCGGTGAAGCGGGCATCATCATTGTTGATGGTGTTGAGCACGAGATTGGCAGCCGCGAAGCCCTGTATATCGGCATGGGCGCGAAAGAAGTGGCATTTGCCAGCGTTGATGCTGACAAGCCAGCCAAGTTCTACCTGAACAGTGCTCCAGCCCACGCAGCCTATCCAACCAAGAAAATCACTCAGGAAATGGCCAGCCCGGAAACACTGGGTGACTCTGAAACCTGTAACCGTCGCACCATTTACAAGTACATGGTTCCAGCCGTTCTGGACACCTGTCAGCTGGCGATGGGCATGACCATTCTTGAGCCAGGCAGCATCTGGAACACCATGCCTTGCCATACCCATGAGCGTCGTATGGAAGTGTACTTCTACTTCGATATGAAAGAAGACGGTGTTGTTTTCCATATGATGGGTGAACCGACTGAAACCCGTCACCTGGTGGTTCGTAATGAGCAGGCTGTGATCAGCCCAAGCTGGTCCATCCACTCCGGTGTTGGCAGTGCTAATTACACCTTTATCTGGGGCATGGCTGGTGAGAACCAGACCTTCTCCGATATGGACTTCGTGCCAATGGGCGACCTGAAGTAATCGAATTCAATAATCCTCATGTCTGGCATGAGGATCGAGAAGATCAAGACAGTTTGTGACTGACCTGCTGTTTCGCAAAGACCGTTATTAACAGCAACGTTAGAAAGCTCAAGAATTTAAGGAAGTATCATGACTCAACAGTTTTCTTTCAGCCTCGAAGGCAAAGTAGCTCTGGTTACTGGCGCTAATACCGGTCTGGGACAGGGTATGGCAGTGGCACTGGCTCAGGCTGGTGCTGATATCTGTGCTGTCGGTCATATCGATGCACCTGAAACCCGTGAAAAGATTGAAGCTGCTGGCCGTCGTTTTCATTTCGTCGAAGCTAACCTTCTGAGCATTGAGCCAGTTGAGCGCATCGTTAAGGAAACCGTAGAAGTGTTTGGCCGTGTCGACATTCTGGTTAACAATGCGGGCATCATTCGTCGTGAAGATTCTGTGAACTTCAGCGAAAAAGACTGGGATGAGGTTATGGATATTAACCTGAAAACCCCATTCTTCCTGAGCCAGGCGGTTGCCAGGCAGTTTCTGGAACAGGGCAAAGGTGGCAAGATCATCAACATCGCGTCCATGCTGTCCTTCCAGGGCGGTATCCGCGTACCGTCTTACACTTCCAGTAAGAGTGGTATCGCCGGTCTGACTCGTTTGCTGGCCTGTGAGTGGGCTCAGCACGGTATTAATGTCAACGCCATCGCTCCTGGTTACATGGCGACTGACAATACTACTGCGCTGCGTGCAGACGAAAAGCGTAATGCTGAAATCCTGGGCCGTATTCCTGCAAACCGCTGGGGAACACCTGAAGACCTGGCTGGCCCTGTTGTATTCCTGGCTTCTGATGCCAGTGACTACGTTAACGGCTACACCGTAGCAGTAGATGGCGGCTGGCTGGCTCGCTGATTGGAATAAATAAGGGCTCAGCAGAGCCCTTATTTATAAGTAACTGTCCATATGACACCTTTGAAACGATATGGCCGGATACTTAGCTCATGGGTTACGAAAACAGATTAATACGACGATGACTGAACAAAAGACTATTCCTGCCGTTTTTGATCATGCAGAAGCGGTTAAGCTGATACGCATGGTATGCGACTGGCAGTTGGAAAACCCAACCAAGTCCTGGATCCGCCGCAGTGGTGCCACCTATTACATCAAGGGCACTGACTGGGAGCGAGGTGTAATGTACACCGGTGTTATGGCTGCCTGGCGTGCAACGGATGACAGCAAGTACCTGAACGCAGCGATCAAGTGGGCCAAAGCCAACCAGTGGAAAGTAGGGCCTGAAGACCGCTTTGCTGATGACCATACCTGCTGCCAGACCTACCTTGAAATCTATCAGGCACTGAAAGAAGACTTTATGACTGAGTCTTCCATCGAAGCCTTTGACCTGATGTTGAACGATCCAAAGCCCGGTCGTGAAGACTGGTGGTGGTGTGATTCCCTGTTTATGGCTCCTCCAGCATTTGCGATGCTGACTGAGATGACGGGTGAACCAAAGTATCTGGATGCCATGAATACCCTGTGGTGGGACAGTGTCGACCACCTGCTGGATCCTGAAACCAACCTGTTTTTCCGTGATAAGCGTTACATTCCTGATGGTCAGGGTGGCGAGCTGCGTGAAGAAAATGGCGCAAAAGTATTCTGGGGCCGTGGTAATGGCTGGGTAGTTTCCGCTATCTGTCGTGTACTCGATCACATGCCTGAAGATCATGCTGACCGTCAGAAGTACATCGATCTCTTTGTGAAGCTTTGTGAAGCGGTTGTGAAGCTGCAGGGTGACGATGGCTTCTGGCGTGCCAGTATGCTGGATCCTGAAAGCTTCCCATCACCAGAGTCCAGTGCTACTTCTCTGTTTGCTCATGGCCTGGCCTGGGGTATCAACAACGGTATCCTGGATCGTGACGCCTATATGCCAGCTCTGGAAAAGGCCTGGGCTGCTCTGAAAACCTGTGTCCACGATGATGGCATGATGGGTTGGATTCAGCTTCCTGCTTTTAACCCGAGAGAAACCAAGAAAGAGCACAATATTGATTATGGTGCAGGTGCATTCCTGCTGGCTGCAGAAGAAGTGGCCAAGCTCTGCGCTTGATTACCATCGTTTACTGATCGATAAAGGTTAAGGTGGTTATATCCACCTTAACCTTTTTTATTTTCTGATTAAAACTTATGGATAATGGCCTGACTGATTTTTGGCAATAAAGCAGCAAAAACGAAAGATTTTTAATGATGTTGAAACTTGATACGCAATAATCAGGTGTTTTTTTATCTTTTAATTTTTAGATGAAAAATAATTGCTTGCGATTGTTGACCTGTATCAAGAAATGTAAATGTGATGTATTTATTATATCAATAAACAGTCAGGTGATCTTTTGTTTGTTGTTGAGAATCTTGTTATTGAAATAGTCAATTGTTAATTAACCTCCTCCTGAGTGGAAATACGAGATGGTGATCACTGTAAATCAGTCTTCTGTTTTATTGCTGAAATCATCACTGAAAGCATACTGCACTTTTCTTCAGGGTGGCATGTACTGCTTTGTCCTATTTTTTTGCAGGTTCAGTTTTTCTTTGATAACTAATTCTAATTAAGCACAGAGACTATTTATGATTAAAAAAGCCAGTGTCAGTATTCTGGTGGGGGCAGCTCTAACTTTATCTTCTGTAAATGGGTATGCAAAAACCTGGGTGGAGTTTGGTTCTGAGTATGAGCAGTACAGTGACAGGAGCCATGCAGGAGCTCCTTATAATTATGAACAGTTGAATTCATTGACGCCGTATGTCCGCTTTTTCCACTCCCCAGATAGCAATGAATGGAATGTCTGGGGACGGGTCTTTAAAAAACATTACCCGAATGAAAACCTCTATTTGAATAATCAGACAACTTCCATGACGGATCGGGCTGAGCTTCACTTTACCAAGGTTATCCGCCGTGGAAACTGGCGTTTCAGACCCGGTGTCGGTTTCCGGTATAACGGTTATGATATTGATCGATATGAGAAAGAGTATCGACTGTACCCTCAGGTTGATTATTTTCTTAATTCAAAAAATCAGCTGTTTGCCAATGGTCATATTTACATGGGTGACAGTCAGGGGAAGCGTTTTAATGATACCGTTGCAGAAACGTATACTGACTGGGGGTATGAAGCAGAGTTTGGTTTAATTCATCGTATTAATAATGTGTCTTCTATTAAGCCGCATTTCTATACCGAATACGATGATTTTGATAATAACTACAATATTAACTATTGGCAGTTCCGGCTGGTTTACTCCCACAAAATTGGGCGATCTACTATTAATCCATTTATCCGTTATGGCTTAGGGCGAAAGGTTACTGACCAACCGAATGAAGCGGTTCCAAATCATCCTGACCGGAATGGTGCGAGTCGAGATATTAATTATTCAAGGGTTGGTGTTTACGGAAATGTTGGCCTATCTGGTAAATGGAACTTTATTTACGAAACCTATTACGAGTTTTCAGATCTCAAAGGCTATAACCCCGATGCCCCGGATATGACCATTGAATATCCAGACCGTGACAGGTATTTCATCAAGTTTGGTATACAGCGTCATTTTTAATTCTCATCAGGTCACAATTGATTTAGGGAATCGGGTAATGAAACCTACAAAAATTGCAGCGCTGTTGTCGGCATTGTGCTTTAGCGCTCCCGTCTTTTTATGGTCACCAGTTGCTCTTTCACAAGATGCTTCCATCACTGGTTCGAGTATTGAAGCGATGAATCCATCAGAGTTTGAGATTCTTCGCCAACGCTGGGCAGAGTACTACCTGGGCAACCCTGACTTACCAAAGGCTGCAGGTATCCAGCAGTCGATTGTTGATGTGAACAGAGAGGCTGCTGAGTTACTGACTACTCTGCAAGTATCAGACGATGCTCTCTGGTTTGATCTGGTTCTGGATAAAGAAACGAGTGCTGGTCAGCAGCACCTGGGTCGTAACTTATACACAACTTATCAGCGACTGTTCACTCTGGCCAGGGCTTATCGAATGGCTGGTGGAGAGCTGGAAGGTAACCCGGAACTGAGAAAGTCACTGGTGGATAGTCTCACTCTACTGAACCGGAATTATTACCACAAAGGTGCGGCAGAGTGGGGTAACTGGTGGCACTGGCAGGTGGGTATTGCCAAGGTAACCGGCAACCTGATGGTGGTACTCTACGATGCCCTGCCGGAAACGCTGGTGCAAAACTACATCAGTGCCTCACGATATTTTGTAGTCAGGCCGACGCACTTCAGTGAGGGCGGGGGGGCTCCTTATTCCTCCACGCCTACCATGTTCAAATCAACAGGTGGTAACCGCACAGACAATGCCCAGATTGTGTTAATTCGCGGAATACTGGACCAGAACCCCGAAGAGATTGGAGATGCGGTTGCTGCTCTGTCGCCAGTTCTGCCTTTTGTGGAAAAAGGGGACGGTTTCTACCCCGATGGTTCATTCATTCAGCATAAAGATCTTCCGTACAGTGGAACTTATGGGCAGGTCATGGTTGAAGGTCTGGGGCTGCTGATGGGGCTGGTTGCTAATTCCCCCTGGCAGGCGAAGGATCCTGAACTGCAGAAAATCTACCCATTACTTCTGGAGGCGTTTGCGCCGCTGATGGTAAATGGTCAGATGATGGACATGGTGAATGGTCGGGCGATCTCAAGGATATACGGTCAGAACCATAAAGTTGGTCATGCAATGCTTAATGCCATGCTGCTTTATGTAGAGGGTGCTCCTGAACCTTATAAAGCACAACTTAAGTCGTTTATTAAAGGCCAGATTGAACAGGATAACTCTGGAGAGTTTTTTAACCATCCGAAGTTCCTTAGCACCCACCAGCTGGCTCGAAAAATACTGAATGATTCGTCCATCCCTGCTTTGGCGCCCAGAACCGCTCACCAGCAGTTTGCCGATATGGACCGGGTTGTACATCACCGTCCGGACTGGAGCTTTGGTATAGCCATGCACTCAGATCGTGTTGGCAACTATGAGTGTATGAATGGTGAGAACCTGAAAGGCTGGTATACCGCTGACGGTATGACCTATCTCTACAATGCCCAGCAGGAACATTACGGTAACTTCTGGCCTGTGGTTGATCCGTACCGCTTGCCTGGAACCACTGTTCTCGATGAGGAAAGGGGGCTTTGCAGTGGCCAGCTCAGTACTCAGCGCAGTGGACGGCAACGCAAAATGGATTGGGTCGGTGGCAGTCGGCTGGGTAATCGCGGTGCAGCAGGCATGAATTTCACCAACTGGAATAACCAGCTTCAGGCGAAAAAATCCTGGTTCATGCTGGATGATATGGTCATATCACTTGGTGCCGGGATCAGTAATAAAAGTACAGCTCCAGCATTAACGACCATGGAAAACCGCAGGGAAGGTGAGTCTGTTCAGGTCATGGTAAATGGTGAAGTCCTGTCTTCAGGTGATCAGTTTAATGGTGAGTTGCAACAGTTCAATATTAACGATGTGAAGTCTGGCGCCAACATTGGCTATGTCATGCTGACACCAGCTCAGGCAAAAGTATCCCGCTTATGTCGGAAAGGTGACTGGTCAGATATTGGTGTAAACCATGGCCCGGTTGAGGGCTGCTTTACAACAGCCATACTTCCACACAATGACAGCGTGGATTACGCCTTTGCCATGTTGCCTGGAGCGGATCAACAGAAGCTGGACTCATTTGTACGTGAACCGTCGGTAAATGTACTGGCAAACAATGATCAGGTTCAGGCCATTGAGCATTCTGAAAGTGGTCTGATGGCTGCGAACTTCTGGGAAGAAGGACGTGCAGGCATCGTTAGTGCTAATGAGCCGATGTCCATCATGGTGGAACCTTCAAAAGACCTGATTCATGTGGCCATTTCAGATCCGACCCGAAGCTGGGGACGAGTCTCTTTTGCCATGGATGGCAATCTGGAGCTGATCGCAGACCCTGAGCAGCGAATCTCATTCAATGAAAAAGGAGAGATCAAGGCTGATCTTTCCGGTCTTCGTGGCAGCAGTTACCAGTTTACTTTGAGAAAAGTCGAAGGATGACCTGAATGAACATGGGTTCAGAAGAGCCCATGCTCTCCTTACGAGTTTCAAAAAACACACAGAATCAGAACGAAGTTTATGAAGTCTTCAAAGCAGTTATTCAATAAGCGTACTCTTGCTATTGCCATTTCCTCCGTCCTCGCGGGTTACTCCTCTTTTACTTTAGCTGAGTGTTCTACAACCCCAGTATCACCGAATAGTGGGAACATTAAACCAGGCAGTGATATTTGCGTTACTGATCAGAATGGCCTGGTGGCAAAAGAGAATACCGAGTATGCCTGGTTAGATACCAATGGGAAAAATATCACCGTTGAAGGAGCTGGCAGCGCTATTCTTATTGGAGAAGGCGCAACCATTACCAGAAAGTTCAAAATGTATGGAAGTACTGTAACAACGGAGAACGGTACGGCGATCGATATCAAAAATGGTGCAATCATTAAGGAAGGGATGGATATTCAGGGAAGTGTGATCTCGAGTTCAAATGGATCCGCTATTGCAATTGATGGGGCTGATATTGATGGTGGCATAAAAATTACTAAAGGCTCCCAGGTATCGGGCACTAATGGCAGTGCTATCAGCATCAAAAGCAGCAACGTTTCCGGAAGCATTACCATTGATGACAGCCAGATTGAATCTTCAGGTGCTACTGCTGTTGATTTGAATGGTGCGACTGTTTCTGGTGGTGTGAAAATTCAGAATGGCAGTCAGGTGATCAGTGATGGTGATGCAATTCATCTTAAAGACAGTACCATCAGTAATGGAGGCCTGACGGTTTACAAAGCCTCAGTCAGCAGTATCTCTGGCACTGCGATCAATGTTGATGTTTCTACCATCACCGGTGATTTGAAAATTCAGGGTGGCAGTGAAGTCAGCAGCATCGATGGTGATGCTATTGCTGTCAAAAATGGCTCAACGATCAATGGCAGCTTACTGCTTGATAGTGGGGTCACCGTTAGCAGTGAAAATGGAACTGCAATTTCGATAGAAAATGCATCAGACATTACCGGTAGTATAAAAGTACAGGGTAACAGCGTTGTTCAAAGTACCAATGGCAATGCCATCCATATTCAAAGTGGACTGTTGAAGATAGATGGGCTGGTTATCCAGACTGGAAGCAGCGTCCAGAGTACCAATGGCACGGCCATCTTGATTGGCTCCGGTACGGTCATTGAAAAAGACGGGTTCAAAATATACGACAGTTCTGTTCATAGCGTGAATGGAGATGCGATTGTTATTGCTGATGGTGCGACTATTGATAATTTAACCATTGCCAAGGCTGGTAGTATCGTTTCCAGTGAGAACGGTACGGCTATCGTGATTGATGGCCAGGCGATGGATGGTGGTGCTATCAACCTCAAGATTGCTGAGGGTGCTACGGTTTCTGGTGGGGAGGCCGCCATTGATTTCTCGGGCGCGGACTCTGTCGTCAAGCTCGATATTATTGATGGAACCATCACTGGCGACATTATCGGTAATACCACTCATAACAATGGCAGTGCCGGTAATCGAATTAACTTTAAAGGCAACTCTGTTTTCGATGGTAACTCCATATCCGGGGTAGGCTGGATCGAGAACAGTGGCTACCTGTCCGTTCATGGTCAGCAGCAAACCGTCGTCTGGGATACAGACACCTTTGCGAATAAAGCCAATTCAACCCTCAACTTTGTCGTTGGTGAAGAGACCAATCTGGATGAAACCCTTCTGCAGGTGACCGGAGATGCCAAGTTCGAAACGGGCAGCTCTGTTGGTCTGACCTATAAAGGTGCAGATATCAATGACATTATTGGCCAGCAGATCACCGTTCTGGAGGCTGACACCATTGATGGCGGTGAGAATATTGCCTATGAACTGGAAGATAGCCTGTCTCCATTGCTGACCGGTAAAAGTGAGGAAATCGCAAAAATTGGCCTCAATGGTGAAGTGATTGGCAGTGAGATTATCGTAGAAGTTGGCGTGACACTGGATGCTGAGATGGGTGCGCAGCAGTTTGGTGAGTTGGTAGAAGGTGGTGGTGGTAGTGCTCAGGATATTACGGCTTCTGAATACATCGTTAAATCAGCATTGACCCAGTTTAATGAAGGTCAGGGTATCACGCCGGAGCAAGCTGATGATGAGATTGCAGCTTTAAACAGCAACAGCAATCCTGCCGGTGAGCTGGTAGCACTGCTGGCCAGCAGTGGCAGCGATGCAGCGTTAACAGCTGCTTTGGCCAATGAACTGACACCGGATGCAGAAGGTGGAGAAGTGCGTTCGGCACTGGCGATTACCGATCAGATGCGTCGTGGTTCAGGACTGCGCAGTGATTATCTGAGAAACCAGGCCTGGCTGGGTAACAGCCACGACAGCTGGAATGGTTGGACTCAGGTGCTTTACAGCGATGGTGAACTGGATAATTCCAGTAAAGCCAATGGTTATGAGATGAGTATGCTGGGCGCTTCTTTTGGTATTGACCATGTCATGGACAATAACAAATTTCTGGGGCTTTCCTTTGGTATGGCCAATGCGGATATTGACATCGGTGGAAGCCAGAACACAAAAGACGTGACCTCATATCAAGCAATGGGGTATGCCGGCTGGTTTAATAATCGCTTCTTCCTGGATGGCAACTTCAGTCTGGCCTTCAACAATAACGAGAGCACGCGTTATGTGGGTGCCAGCACCGGCTATGAAGGCAATCAGCAGGCCAGTGCTGAGTACAGCAGCCATCAAATGGGCTATCAGCTGGCTGCCGGTATGAAGTTCGATGTGGCTGGTGTTCACATCAAACCAAAGCTTTCTTACGGTTTGCAGTGGATTCAGGTTGAAGAATTTCAGGAAACCGGCTCGCCAGCGGCACTTCGATATGAGCAGCAGAAGTACACGGTCATGGAATTAGGGGCTGGTCTTTCTGCTTCTTATAACATTCCTGTTGAGATTGGTGTGGTTACTCCGTCGTTTACCGTAATGGGTTACAAAGACCTCAGTAATGATGAATTCATCAAGGAAAATGCTGGCCTGGTCAGTGACACCAGTGATGAAGGTTTCATTATGACCGGTGATACGGTGGGTGACGATAGCGTTTACGCTCACTTGGGAGCTGACCTGGAAATGATTTCCGGCATTAATGTCGGTGGGGGCCTGCAATATTATCAGCGTGGTGATTATCGGGATTATGCGCTGACAGCGAATATGAACTGGCGTTTTTGAGTGCTAATAAACGAGAATTTTCTTTATGTTTTATTAAATCATCGTATCAATAAATGCATATGGCCTTTAGCCTCCAAATTCTAAATTGTGGAGGCTACTGCAATAAAGAGTGAATAAATTATCTTTTATTCAGGAGTTTCTTGAGTTCATTAATGCTATTGTTGTTTACAGGACTGTTTTTTACTAATCCATCTACCGTTTCGTGATAAATAAAATCAAATACATTATATTTGTTTGTTTCATGTTCGTTATACAGCCTTTGAGTTTTTGGTAGTACTAAATTGGGATCGAGAGAATGATGCAAAACAATAACAATAGGTTTTGCTTCCAGATTAGGATCAGACTTCATGAATTCTACATGAGCACCAACATCAGTTCCGAGTCGTGACACCGATGGCATGGGATATAATGTGGATGGGGGATATTTTGTACCACTGACGTTTTTAATGATTTCTTTCATTGCGTTATGGGTAAAATCACGGAAACTTGTTGTACCATAGGTTTCGTATTTTATGATTTCTTTAGTGAAAGCAGTTGATGTAGATGTAGATTGAGATTTAAACGTAAAAATACTGATTATTCTATTGAATAGCGGCAAGAAAATATTATCCTTAAGCCAGTTATAAGCTTGGCGGATATATGATATTCCTGATTCCTTTTTAACTTTTCTTCCATTAAAGGAGGTATGTTCATTGTTTTTATGGTTGGTAACGTTTTCAATAGAGTTTTGATTTACTGAATAATTGGTTGTTTTGTCTGCTTTCATTTTTATAGTCCTTTAATGGTTAGTTTTAAAACAAAAGTCTAGTCCATTTCTGCTTGGTAACGATATGCATCATATGCTCAGTTCAGGTTAAGTATTGGTACACTACCCAAAGCCAATAATGCCGCGAGATACTCGTAATTATTGAGCCCCTCGCTATAGCAAGCTTTCAGTGACTTGCGCTAAGACATCAATACTTATCTGGAACTGAGCCGTGTGGATCTTTGTTAAGCTGATTCACTCCACATTAATCCTATTAATTGGACGTTGTTTAGTTGAATATGTTCAAATTTGTAAATATTTTTATAGAATAAAAATATATTTCCTAATTACTTATTAGGATTGCCTGTCATACTCTTTCTTTATTCCGCTTTAATTATTATTTTATTTGCAAATCATGATGGTTTAAGATTTATTATCTTTCAAAATCTTTCATTTTTTAGGGCGAAAGACCAATTATATGACTGTGAAAATTACCTCGAATCCTCGACCGGTTATTCCCTGTGAAAACCCCGATTTTTTCATGAGGGTTCGCATTATCCGGGAGAGCCTCGTTCGATTTTTTACCAGAAAATCGGCCTATGACAGAAATGATGAGAGCTTGCAGGCACTGTTTCAGGATCAAAAACAATCAATTGAAAAGCAGTGTAATGATTTAACCCGGTATATTGCTGAAGCCTTTGACCATTACGCCGTCTGGGGTTATAGCCATGCCTATTACCCAGGCAGGCCGAGCCAGCAGACGGCCAAAACGGATTCATTGGAAGGCACCAGTCGTGTGATTCCTGTACTGGCTGCATGGTTGCATCATCAATCTGGAAAGTATGCCGATCAGCAGGAGGAAATGGCTACTCTGAATGGAAAGACGCTGAAGATTCCAGAGATATTAAAAGCAGCATTTCTGTCGGGTACTGACCCGGAGCATCGTGGGTACTGGGGAAAGCTGGAAAGCTATGACCAGAAAATCTGTGAAAGCGCTGATCTGGCACTGGCATTGTGGATAAGTAAGGACTGGGTCTGGAATACATTGACTGACAATGAACGTAAACAGGTTACAGACTGGTTTCTTCAGGTGAACCCCCTGTCCACTGTGGATAACAATTGGCACCTTTTCCCACTGACGGTTCAGCTGGTGCTGAAGTCGTTAACTGGAATTGATCATGTCGATCAACAGAAGTATCGGCGAGTTAAAGAATTTTTTGTGGGAGAAGGCTGGTTCCGTGATGGTGCCAGGGGAAATTATGATTATTACAATGCCTGGGGTTTTCACTATTCACTCTATTGGTTAGACCAAATAGACCCTGGCTTCGACCGTGATTTTATCCACGCCTCGATGTCAGAGTTTGTATCCTCCTACCGCTATTTTTTGACACCTGAAGGTATTGCCTTCTTTGGACGTAGCGCCTGCTATCGTCTGGCAGTCTCTGCACCACTACTCGCTGCCCTTGATATAGAAAATGATCTGGAAAAAACGTCGGTTTCGGCGGGTGAAGCTCAGCGGTCACTGGCGACCAGTCTGAGGTATTTTATCGGTAATGGAGCCATGCGTTATGGCGCTCCAACTCAGGGACTTTTTTCAGAAGACAGTCGTCTTGTAGATAACTACAGTGGGCCTGCCAGCAGCTTCTGGTCCATGCGGGCACTGGTGATTGCCCTTTACTCCGGCCATCGTACTGGCTTATGGGATGCCAATCCTGAGCCTTTACCTGTTGAGGTCAGTGACTTCCAATTTGAGATTCCAGCAATAGAAGCAAAAGTTATTGGCGTAAAGAAAACCGGGGAAGTCACTGTGATCTTTACCAGTGATTACACACAGGAGCAGTCACCGGAAACCCGCAGGCTGGAAACACAGTCGCTGAAAAATAGTTTACTGGAGAAACTCACAGGGCGAGCTGAACGCCCCAAAAATAACCTTCTTCGAAAAGGTATTACCAGTTACAGCTCAAAGATGGCGCATTTTTTCTAGAAATTCAGAGAACTGTTTGGTTTTTGACCTTACTCAATACGAATAAGAGATAAAGCCAATATGATCAGCGCTCAAATTAATGAGCTCATGGCTTGTTTCAGGGATTACAGACGTTATACCGATCGAACTTTCTAGTTCCCTGTTGTGCTGAATATTTGAGTCTTAATACTGTGCTGGCGATTGTCGCCTTGTCTTAAGGCTCAAATATTCATGCTCATAACGGGAATTATAAATCACGCTTGGTAATAGTTAAAACAGAGGTTATTTTGACAGACTCCGTCTTCCATATCATGGCTAAGCCAAGCAGCTTCCAGTGCAATATGTCCTGTGACTATTGCTTTTACCTGGAAAAAGAAACGATCTATGGCAAGCAGATGCCTATGCGTATGGATGACGCTACTTTACGTCAATACGTTAAGCAGCAGGTAAAGGGTCAGGCCCACCTTCCTGAAATCAGTTTTACCTGGCAGGGTGGTGAGCCAACCATCTGTGGTCTGGATTTTTTCAAGACCATCGTTAAGTACCAGAAGCGCTACAGCAATGGCAAACCGGTTAATAACAGCATTCAGACCAATGGTCTGCTGATTGACGACAAATGGGCCAGATTCCTTGCTGATAATCGGTTCCTGGTGGGGATCTCCATTGATGGGCCTGAGCACCTGCATGATCGTTACCGGGTTTCCAAAGGGCGGACCCCAACCTTTAAAAAGGTGATAGCTGCTATTGAGCGGATGAAAAAGTACAAGGTTGATTTTAATACCTTGACGGTAATCAATGATCATAACTGCGATCATGGTCTTGAGGTGTATCGCTTTCTCAAGTCAATTGGTTCAGATTTCCACCAGTACATTCCTATTGTGGAGTTAATGGAGTCTGATGCCCGTATTGATGAGCAGGCTGCTCAGCTTATTTTTCCGGTGAAGCGCGAAAACAATGCCATGACCGGTTTTTCCGTTCCTGATGATGGTTACGGAAAGTTTATGACCGAGGTGTTTGATGAGTGGGTTAAAAACGACGTAGGCGATATCTATGTGCGTCTTTTTGAAACCGTACTCGCACAGACGCTGGGATACCCGCCTTCAATCTGCATTTTCCAGAAAACCTGCGGTAATGCGCTGGTACTTGAACAGAATGGCGACCTTTATCCCTGTGACCATTTTGTCTATGAAGATCTTAAACTTGGCAATATCAATGATGAATATGCGCTTGATATGGCGAAGTCGGATAAGCAAAAGGCGTTTGGAGATAGTAAGGAAACCACACTGACGGACATTTGTCGCAGTTGTGAATTTCTTAACCTGTGTAATGGTGGCTGTCCGAAGCACAGGGTTGTTGAGGTTGGTGAGAAGCATCAGCAGAACCATTTGTGCGGTTCCTATAAAAAGATCTTCAGCCATATGAAACCGTATATGGAATATATGGCAAACGAACTCCGCCATCAGCGTGCGCCACAGACCGTTAAGAGCTTTGCCCCTTCCGCATGATAATAATTACCGTTCCCACGGAGTGCCGTGGGAACGGTATTAAAATGCTATTCCCGAGTATTCTTTAAGCAAGGAACAGTAAGAAGGCTATTCTTGCCTTGAGTCAGAAGGCTCTGATTGCCAATGCTCTTATCTTGGTGGAAACGAGGATTTTCTGACAGGCACTGAGTAAGAGAATACTTTTTATGATGCTTCCTGTTTTTCAGAGTTCCTGGCTTGTAGTAATCCTATTTATTCTTGCGACACTGTATATTGCTTCACGGCACGCCAAGCGTAGTTATTCATTTGATGAGTTTGCCCTGTCAAAAGGATATTTTGGGAATTTTTCTTTAACGACCAGTATTGCCGCGACCGTTATTGGGAGTGGATTTCTACTGGGTATTGGCGAGAAAGTTTATTCTCAAGGATTGATATATGCGATTTGCCTTTTTGCCGGCCAGCCTTTTCAATTTCTGTTATTGGCTGGAGTTGCACCAAGATTAAGAGCTTTTCATCATTGTTTTAGTATTGGAGATATTCTTGAATGCCAATATGACAGGAGAGTTCGTTATGCCTGCGGCATTCTATGGCTCTTATTCTGCATTGGGATTCTTACTGTTCAAATGGCAGCAATTGGACGTGTTGCTGCGTTGATTTTGCCGATACCCATCTGGCTGGGAAGTATCGTGGGTGGGAGTATCATCATTGGTTATTGTTCACTCTGTGGTATTCGTGGTGTGGTATCCACGGACGTCATACAGCTGCTTTTGATCATTGCTGGTGTTTTTTTTGTTGTAACTGCTGGAATACACTATCTAGGTGGTTACAACATCTTTATCAGGCAGTTACACACTGAACAGATCATGGGTTTGGCGGATCAGGGAGCCATCGGTGTGCTGTCACTTTTTCTCAGTTTTGCCATAGGGGACTTTATGATTCCTCCGATGGTGCAAAGAGTAATGATGGCACGTAGTCATTATCAGGCAGCACTTTCTTTTTCATTTGCCTGTGTCTTGGTCGCATTAGTTGCAATTGGTGCAGGTTTTTTGGGGTTGCTCGCACGGGCCGTGAATCCTGACACATCTGCCCAGACTGCAATTTATGAACTGTTGCTGTTGGTCCTCCCCGCAAGCCTTGTAAGTGTTGGCGTTTGTGCCATTCTTGCATCCATTATGTCAACTGCAGATAGTTTTTTAAATACAGCCGCTATAGCTACTGTCCGTGATGCTTTACCGTTATTTATCAGGAAGTATCAGCAGACTGAGTTACACCAGATTATGCTGATGCGCATGGCTGTGCTTACCATTGGTGTATTGGCCATGTTATTTAGCCTTTACAAGGGCGATTTACTGAGCATCATGTTGTATACGTTTAATTTCTGGGGTCCAACGGTAGTTATTCCATTACTTGGTGCGCTGTTTTATCAAAAGCTACCGTCCCGGCTCTTTTTTGTGCCGGCTGGTATTGGCTTATCCACAGCATTGATCTGGGATTTTTTGGCTTTGCAGCATCAGTTTTACCTGAGTGGTTTGATTGCCGGCATGCTGCTCTGTGGCGTTGTTTATAGCATTATGTTGATGATTATCATTCGATGCTTTCCCTGTCTGATAACACCTATGCAGGGGACATCATATGATTAGAACTGCGGCAACACCCCATCTCCGGAGTCATGGGAGATGGCAATTAACTCAGGGCTCTTGACACTGGTATCTAACGACGGAGATGGCTTATGAACCTTTTAAGTGGTGGTGTTGCCTGAGCCTCTTTGGAGACAATCCGGGAATTGTTACAGTTTCAATGTGCTTACAGGAAACAAAGCCTCTTGAGGAATAGGAAACGAAAGAGAGTGTTCTTACTAAGCGCCAATTCTTTCATTTTTATCGAGGTTTTTTCTTTCAAAACATTGTCTTTGACGGCGGTCAATAAACAAAAATAAACAAAACGTACTATTGATATGAAAGACTGGCTGCCAACTGTGAGCAGCAGCTAATCGATTATTATCAGGAGTTCCCATTGCTTACCTCGAAACAGTCCTCTCAGGCATCAGGATGTCGTGTAACGGGGTTAGGGAGAAGCCTTCTCTTTATCTCACAGTGTTTATTGGCTGGAGCCGTCTCGGCTGAAACTCATGCTCCTGAGCTGTTCTCCTTTGAAGGCTACAGTGTTCCCGGGTATGTACAGGCGCCAGTCCATTCATCAGTGGATATAAACGTTGAGCAGTTCATTCATGGGCAGCAGTCGCTTAGCTGGTCCTGGGCTGATGTTGGTGCAACTGTCACAATAACGCCTGATACTCCAATCGCCGTCATTAGTGATAGCGATGCCAGAGCGGTACTTGGGCGGCCAGCTACCCATGTGTTGTCATTCTGGATTTATAACGCGCAGGCTATTGATAAAAACAAGCCTCTGACAGTGATGATTAATGGCAAAGTGAGCGCCAAGGTTGATGTGTCGCTGGATTTCACTGGCTGGCGAACGTTTGGAGTTTCGGTCATCAATGACCTGAAGTTCAATGGCAACATTAACTCCCTGGTTTTTCGGGCTCCTGAGACCTCATCGGGTTCCATTCTGGTTGATCGGGTCATGCTTTCCATCGATGACGATCGTTATCAGTGGTCTGACTATCATATTCAGATTGACCGCCATCCATTTACAGAAATTGATTTCAATATCACTGAGCCTCCACCCCAGGCAATACCCTCAGAACTCGCAGGGGTTAAAGCTATTTACCAGAGAGTTCTGGAATATCTGGTCGATTCAAACGTTCCTATTTTCCGGGAGATACAGAGCAAGTATTCGGAGCTGCATCTGGACGACAATTTAATCAGACCGCTGCGTCATATCATTACCGATAAACAGCAGGTGATCTATCAGCCGGATTCACTGGTGGGTAATGATAAACTCCAGTTTGATGAGTATGTGATTCTGGGTGATAAAGACGACCGCGAGGGTACAGACAGCAAAGTGGCAGGTTATGCCAAGCTGATGCTGAATATTGGTACGGCTTATCATCAGGATGCATTCCAGGCTCATCAGGATGAGCTGGCCGAAATGTATATCAAGCTGACAGAACATCTTTTAGATCAGGGATTTTTTCAGGGAAGTGCGCTGGTAACCACTCACCATTGGGGTTACAGCGGTCGCTGGTGGTATCTGTCAGCATTGTTGATGGCTGACCAGTTTGAACAAGGCATACGGAATAAAGTTTATGATGCACTGGTCTGGTACTCCCGCGAATTCAAAGAGAGCTTTGATATGGTTGCGGGACCAGAGAGCAGCAACATGGACTATTTTAACACTCTCTCTATTCAGCACCTGACACTCCTGCTTTTGGAGCCTGATGAACATCGAAGAGTGGCGCTGATACGCAAGTTTTCCGACTTTATTGGAGAGTCACTTGCCCAGACGCCTCCGGGCTTTTTTGATGGTTTCCGTCCTGACGGCACGGCCTGGCGTCATAAAGGCAATTACCCCGGCTACTCGTTTTCTGCCATGGATAATGTGGCAAAGGTTGTCTATTTCCTAAACGATTCACCGTTTTCAGTCAGTGATGCTGGAAAAGCAAATCTGAAAAAAGCCATGATGGCGGGCTGGCTATACACCAACCCGATTGTTGGGCTGGGTAATTCCGGAAGGCATCCTTTTACAGGCCTTGGAATCAAAGCCTATGATGACGGTATGAAGTATCTGGCTCTCAGCGGAAACCCTGAAAGCGGAGATTCCATTGATGAGGAGCTGGCATCCATCTATTTGCAGGTAACCGGGAAATCGGCGCAGGATGGGCAGTCTATATTCGGACGCAGCATCAACCCTGCGACCCTGCCTGAAGGACATTGGTCGTTTAATGGCGGGGCGTTTGGTATTCACCGCTACGAAGATACGATGGTGACGTTGAAGGCCTATAACAGCAACGTCTGGTCTTCGGAGATTTATGCGGCGGATAACCGGTATGGTCGTTATCAGAGCCATGGTGGCGTGCAGATCATGCCTTACGGCAATCCTGAATCCGTCGGTTATAAAGAAGATGGTTGGAACTGGAACCGTAATCCAGGCGCTACCACGATCCATCTGGACTGGGATACGCTTGAAAGTCCGAATTCAGGAACTCTGATGGTGTTCTCTGATGAAGCATTCAGTGGCAGCGCCTCACTGGACAATAAGTTTGGTCTGTTTGCTTTCAAGCATAAGGCTCCAGACCGTCCAAACTTTGATCCAACCTTTGTGGCTCGTAAAAGTGTCCTGGCCATCGGCAATCGCCTGATTATGCTCGGTAGCGATATTTCCAATACTGGTTCTGGTACAAATCGAACGGAAACCACGCTGTTCCAGCATGCAATTACCGATGATTCTATGGATACCTGGGTCAATGGTGAAAAGATTTCCACATCCACTCGCTCAACTCAGCTGGGTGAACATGACTGGTTGATCGATGGTATGGGAAATGGTTATCTGATTGCCGGTAACGCCATTGTCGAGATGAGACGACAGCAACAGTCATCCCGACATAACAAGACAAAGGAAACTACTTCAGGCCACTTTGCCAGTGCCTGGATTGATCATGGTGTGCGGCCAGATAAAGCCGGGTATGAATATCAGGTTATTCTTGATACGACGCCACAGGAAATGGAAGCCCTGTCTTTAAACCAGCAGCAGGGGAACCCTGGTTACGAAGTCCTTCGCAAGGATAACCAGTTCCATATTATTCAGGATCAAAGCTCTGGCGTGACGGGGTATGTTGCTTTTGAACGCGGTGAAACCAATCACTCCCTGATTACCCATATTGATAAGCCGGCACTGGCCATGGTCAGAACATTATCCACAGGACGGCTCTCCCTGACAGCGGTATCACCTGGTTTAACGTTAAATCCTGAAGATGATGGTCAAAGTCATCAGCCAGTGGATGTCACGGTAACAGTGGATGGGTTATGGGAGCTGGTTGAAGATTCACAACAGGGAATTCAGCTGAACAAACTGTCTGACATTACAGAGGTCACGTTTACCAGTGATTTTGGGCAGAGCAAATCCATTGAACTGAAGCCGGAAGGTGAAGAGTCGGTAACACAAACACCTCCCACCAGTGAAGGCGGTGGTGAGGGTGGTGGCGCTATTGAATGGATGACCATGTTGGCTCTGTTGTTTGCCTTTGCCATGCGTAAAAATCCTGACATTAGGTAAATTACTAAATGAATAAGAGTTGCCAACTTACTGGCAACTCATTCAAGATACTCACATGTCATCCTTCTTTCTTGAGTGGTTTGCCCTTGACCGCGATGCAGGTATCGGCAACCTGATCTGGCGCTGGTTTACCGCCCATATCGTCCATTTCAGTGCCGTTCATTTCCTGTTGAATCTGGCAGGCATGCTGGTGATTGCCGCCATCAACCGTGCATTTCTTTTTTCCCGGCAAGGGGGACTCAGTTTTATCTTTCTTGGCCTGTGGGTCAGTGCGGGTATCTGGTTATTCAACCCGGAAATCGTGACTTATGCTGGCTTGTCCGGTGTATTGCACGGTTTGTTTGTGCTGGCTATTGTCATAACAGACCAGTATCGCAGGGCGTTCAAGGCTTTTCTGCTATTACTCTGGATGGGTAAAGTTCTCCTCGAACAGTCTGGATATTTTGATTTATCAGGCAGAGCCGACGCATTGGGTGTTGCTGTCGCTGTTGATGCTCACCTTTATGGATTGATAGGTGGCATTGTATTTTTAGCAGTCAGTTGTCTGTTCGCATATCTACAAAAGAGAGTATCCAAAATATAAAATTCCGAGTTTTAAAGAGGCTTCCTGAAATAGTATGTATTTCAGTATTTATTCATGACTTCAGTTTACTTGTTAAATGAGCATTCTATTAAAACTCGTTTTATGGTTTTTCATTAATTGATCATCCAAATGATATTGGTGGATTAATTTTTTAAAGAAATTTTACTTTTGTTAGTCATGCACAATACTTACCAGGTAAACGTCAATGTTTGTTTTTCGATATCTAAATATTTGACTTAAATGTATCAGGTTGCATTAATTATCAATTGATTATCAAATCATACATTCGGAAAAGAAAAGGTATTTTTCATGGATATAACATCATCGTCTTCGAGTCATGTTCGAAATACTTCAATGGTAACAGAAATACCTAAAAGTGAGAACGCCACAAAATGGTTAAACTTTTCCATTACTCAAAACTCATCGTTAACCACCAGGCAGACTCAGGGTTTAAACACAACAACTCTTGATCATCGGGCAGAAAAAGAACTGACAGCCAGACAGAATACGACATCAACTGCAAGACCCTCTTTCACTGTAAGTAAAGGAAAGCTGGGAGGAGGATATCGTAATTATACTGCTGATGGTTCAAGAAAGAATGATACGATTCAAGTGACCGCTTCGCCCACTGGAAATAAAACAAAGGTTCCTTTGTCAGCATTGAGGCCAACAAATTCTCCAATAACTATTACCTCACAGGATATATCAAATAGAACTTTAAATTTCGCACAGTTGTCAACATTATTATTGAATGCTTCTCATGGACTTTCTACAATGGCTCCTAAGGAGCTGTTAAGTAGCTCCCCATATAATGATACTGGATTATTAAATTCATCTTTGATGAATACGACATTCAGTGAACTCCCTTTTCTTAATGGATCAATGGTTTGGGATAATGGTACAGTTCTTTCTAATAGCCCCAGTTCGAGTACAACGCCATTACCGAATACATTGACTGAACTGCCATTTACCAACCAGTCTGCTTTAAATGATACGAGTCTGGATTCGACCCAGGCTCCACTACAAACACCATCCAGTGAACAGAAAACAACTGAGCAGCCAGCCAGAACGACTCAGCTTATGGATAAATTAACTTCCTGGTATCAGTCTCTTTTCAATACAACAACTCCCACTCCTGCTCCCACGACTCAGACAGTAAATGACCATTTAATGACAACTTCACAGGCAGAACCAGAGATAACGACAGAAGTCACAACCAAGGAGATAACTACAAAGCAGGGTGTAAAAGGGTCACCATCAACCCCAGTAATGAAAGACTTATATCCTGCTGGTGATCATATAATGGTTAAACCAAAACCTGTTCAGGTAGGGCGCGAAAAGGCGACGACCAGTGGCCAGCAAGGTATCGGGGTAGGTGCTGTTCTAGGTGGTATAGCTGCTGGTGGTATTGGTGCAGGTGTTGGTCTTCTCCCAGAGGAAGCCGAAGGCGCTGCTGCAGTCGGTGCAGGAGCCTTTGCCCCAGGAGGCGCTGTCGAAGCCGCAGAAGCATTAGATGGTGGTCTAGAGGCAGCAGATTTAGATGTTGATTATCTTGCACAAAATGAAATGGTAATAGACGATGCAGGGTTAGCAGATGGCGCTCAACAACCCCAGCTGGGGGCAAATATGGCTGGAGTTGATATCGAAGAAGCAGAGGTGGCAGTTGAAGCGGAACAAGCCTTGGAGGATGGAAATATCCTGGAAGAAATTGAGCAGGCAGAAGAAGCCGAATTGGAAGCCGATGTGGAACAAGATTTGGATAATCCAAATATCATTGAGGTGGATGTCGAAGAAGGTGAAGTGTTTTTAAGAGATATGCTGGAAGTAGCGGAAGAAAATCCTGCTAACGAGGCGGTACTGAGAGGTATAATTGAAACGGTGAGGCATAATTTTCCCGAGCTTTTTGAAGAGTTTTTGGCTCGTTTAGCAGAAGCAGGTATTGAAGTTCCTGCAGGAGGGGCAGCGGGTGGTGCTGGAGGTGCGGCTGGAGGTGCGGCTGGAGGTGCGGCTGGAGGTGCGGCTGGAGGTGCGGCGGCTATTGTTTTAGCCGGAGGCGCAGCCGGTGGAAGTGCTGCTATAGCTTCAAGTTCCGTCGGCAGTGGTCCGGGACTATCTGCTAGAGAGTATTTGGAATCTAATAACACTGATCAGGTAAATGCTCATGCGGTCAATATTGCTGATCTAACCTCTATGACTCAGCCAAGCCATGAAACTACCCGCCTAAATGAGAATAAATTGAAAAAAATAAAGCAGTTGCAAGTTGAGCGCGTGTCGCTTCGACAGACTGCTGTGAAAATGATGGGTATGATTGAAGATGGGTATAATCTAAAGCACTCGTCAGATACGCAGTATCAAGGGAAAAATAATGATTTGGGATGTGATACACCCCTGCCAGATCTTGGAACTATTGATATAGCATCCTTAAATGGTAGACAAGAGGCAAATGCTGAATTAAACAAGCTAAAAGTAATCAATGCTGTACTTAAACAAACTATACAAAACTGTGATGATGATATCGCGAAGCAATTATCTGATTCATAACCTGGCTATAAGCGGAGAATTGTTATTGTTTAATGATGGAATGTTTGTTGTTTTCTTTTAAATGTATTGAAACCATTTTGGGTTGGTTATTTAGATTAATATGCTCAATCCACTATCAATGCTGATTTGATATTCAAGAATTCTTGTTTTTTGAATTTATAATCGCTTGGTGGTATTGCTAAATTTTATGATCATTAAATACTATGACATGAGTATTTCTCCATTAATCAAAGTCAGGATCGAAGAGGTCAACCGTAATGATCTTGGAGAAAAGCTACCTAAGCTGGAAACATTGATATGCAGGCGTTTTTTTGTTCAATATTTGAATGATTTTAAGGAGGGAGGGCATTATTTGGGAAGGGTAGTTGAAATTACAGACTGTGGTTTGAAAGTAAAAATTCTTGGTGAAACAGGACTTGTTCATAATTCTGAAATGCCATCAGATATATGGGGTGGTCGATCAGTATTACAACTTGTTGACAAGTCGGTAAATGTCAAGCTTTTGCATAGAGATGCTTTGAGAGGAAGGATTTCTCTTCAGCTTATTGGGTTTCATAATTATTTGAATAAAGTGGAGTAGTTCAGACTTAATCTGACATTTCTTTTCAAAAAAAGAAAAGGGTTACCGATTGCC
>OODV01000125.1 GCA_900299555.1 uncultured Endozoicomonas sp. | reverse complement strand
CGAACATTAAGCTCGAAACCCAGAGCAGCATAGACTGCTTGTAGAGTCGGTAATATAAGAGAATTGGCCAGTTCAGAAGTTACACTGGAAATGCTTTATTAATTTCAGAAATAAACTTCTCAAACGTCCGTAATACCTAAGCTCTAAAGCTGAGAACAAATTACATCAGGAGCAAAAAAATGGAATCATCAATAAAGGCACTTTACCTGGGCGCAAAAGTTACCGAATTCGAATCCAGTCGCTATTTAAAATTTTTTCTTTCTGCGACAGGAGAAGATGACGACCCCAATATTTTCGGACTGGATGTCATGATTTGCAGTTCTGATTATGAAAGGCTTCAGGATTTTCAATCCCTGCAACCCTTAAAACCTTACGAGTTTCGAACCAAAGTTATGTCCGGTTCAAAACAACGCATCTCCATCAAAATTCTTGGCATTAAAAAACCGGCGTTAGAAAAGGCGGTTAAATAATGCAACTGCTTCTGTGTGATGGTTTTAGTTCGGATTCAGAAGGGCTGATTACCTGCTCTGGTGAGTCCGCCACCATCACGCTTGAAGAGGTGCAGGCGATCCCTGCATCGAATGGGCTGACGAAAGAACAGGCGGATGCCCTGATCCTTCGTCAATTACGTTAACCAACAAGGAGATTAGCCATGAAGAAGCTAAAACACCTTGCACTCCTGCCGGCAACTTCAGCAATGGCATCCAGTGCCTTTGCCGAGATTGATGTGTCAGCAGCCACTACCGCCATTTCAACCGATGGATCGACAGCGATTACCGCTGTGGGTACTGCATTGATTGGCGTGGCAGCTCTTGCCGTGGTGTTCAAATGGGTCAAAGGCGCGATTTTCGGCTGAGACTTGTTTGCATGGGTTGGCGGGAGGTTCGTCCTCCCGTCTTTATGTCCAGGGATGGACGGTATGCTGGCAATACACGAGCAATTGTCAGTATGAACAACCATAAAAGGACAACAGGCTTATGTGGGTTCCAGACTATGGATGGTTCTATGTACTGGTTGTCCTCATGGCTGTCTGGATGATGCGGCCATGAAACGACTTTTAGCCGTTATTCTGCCCAGTGTTTTCAGTCTGGATGTTTTATCTTATCAAACTGGTGGTGCTGATTGTACGTCGCCCATCGGTCAAACCTATTCCCATAACTCTGGCTCAACCTACTCTGTTCGCTTGTTATCCCATGTTCATAATGGCTTAAATCAATACCCAAACGGCACCCTATACAATTACTGCCCTCCTGATGATCAATCATCAAGTTTCACCGCGCTCTACAACTTCAGTACACCACCTGAGTGTGATGTGTATGACGAAACGGGTTCCTGTACTTCATCATGCTTAACAGCAAAACCAATCACCAGTTCTACCAATGCTCAAACGGCCTGTTACAACCAGTGCAGCTATACCTCACTGGGAGGATTTCGTGACTATGACAATGCGCTGGCTCCCATCGCTTATGAATACATTCCTACCGGTGGAGCCTGTACCGGTAATGAAGACACGACTCAGTTAGCGGGTATCAGCGAATACACCGAAATCAATGAAGATGAACTGCCCTGCCGAACGGATGGGTACACTCAGGTGTGCATCAGTGCTGACCAGACCTGCAAGTTGGTGAATGGGGTGCCTGTCTGTATTGATAACGAAACACGGGAAGACCAATTCAACTGCGGAACCTTTAACGGTGAAGTGGTCTGTTTTGAAAAGAATGCTTACAGCAACTGCCAATACGTCAACGGTGAATACCTTTGCACCTACCCTGAAGGCGATATGGTTGACCCAAATTCTGCTGATCATCCCGCCAATGGTGGCAATGCTAATGGCAGTACAACGGATGATATTCTCGATCAGCAGGATCTCACGGACAACACACCTGAAGCCCAAAGTGTCCAGCAAATCGTCAAAGAAACCGGTATTCGCCAGCAAGCTGAAAAACAGGCAGAAAGCGACAACCCTAAATCAGCATTCTCTGGCTTTGAATGCGATAAAGAAGTGACCTGTTCTGGTGACGCGATTCAGTGCGCCATTGCCCGAATGGAGAAAAAGCAACTGTGCCTCTCCCAATACAACGAGGGGGAAGTCGGTTCCCTCATCAGCAACAACCCAAACATGTCTCCCTTGGGATCATTACCGGGGGATACGCTGGAAATTCACGTTGAAGACTTCCTGGATACCGATGAATACGTCACGTCGGATAACCAATGCCCCGACCCAATCGGCTTTACCGTTCTCGGTGCTGAATATGAATTTGTCCTGACTCCGTTGTGTGACCTGGCTTCCTATATCTCATGGTTCATTCTTTTCGCCACCTGGTTCTCAATGGCGGTGATTCTGGCCAAGTCACTTGGTTCTGGTTAAACGACACAACAAATAGGAGAAACCTCATGGGCTACATACTCACCTTTATTGTTTCCACCATTGTTCCCATTGCCTGGCTACTGCTGCGGGGACTGGGTGTCGGTGTGGTTACCTACTTTGGCCTGGATATCATGGTGGATTATCTGGGTGAGCAGATACAGGCCAACTTTGATGGTATGCCGGTTGCCATGTTCCAGATGCTTTCACTGCTGGGCATCCCCAAAGCAGTCAATATCGCACTGTCGTTTATCACCGTCATCATGGTGATCAAGGGCATCTCCTATTTCAACGGACGGCCAAAACAAAGCGTTTCCTTCTGGAAAGGCTTTGGTGGCACGTCCTGAACCACGGGTTGTTAACGCTGTCTATTGAGCCGCTGGAAACGGTGTTCTTTTCCTGAAAAGAACTCGGTTTCCTGCGGAACCCAACAACAACAGCCATTAACAATCCGCAAGGATGACCACAGGAGAAAAGGGACAGTGCTGCACTTCATTACCGGCAGACCAGGTGCCAGCAAAAGCCTGAACTGCTTCAAAACCGTCTGCACCGATAAGAAATACGCTGGCCGACCCAAGTTCTACAACAACATCAAGCTGAACCTGCTGGACTATCAGCAGTGCCAGACCTTCCAGGCGTTTTTCTACGACATCTATCTGCCATCACTGACCAGAAACCAGAAGTCCGTCATTGCTCCGATGATTCATCCGATCCATGAACAGAAGCGATTTGTAGAACTGAAGGATGCGCCATTTCTGGAACGGGCTTTTCAACAGCATGATCCACTGAGGCAATGGCTGAAGTGGGTGAAAGTCTGTTATCCAGCTTCACAAGTTCAGAAAGTATCGGAGATCGAGAAGAACAGCCCTGAAGGTGTGGAACTCACTTTCAAGGACTTCGAGCATCTGAACCTGCACTGGACACACTTTCCTGATCCTCACCAATGGTACGACCTGCAAGGTTACTCAGTGCTGGTGATCGATGAGGCACAGGAGTTCTTTCCGGTACGCTCAGGCAAAGACAAAGTACCTGCATACGCTTCACGCTTTGAAAAGCATCGCCACGACAGTTTTGATGTCATCCTGATTACCCAACACCCGAACTTTCTTGATGTTCACCTGAGAAGGCTGTGCGGACACCATACCCACTACTTCAATTTCTGGGGATCGTCCAAAGTCACCCGATACACCTGGGACAAGTGCGCTGATCCCGATGACCACTTTGCCAAAAAAGAAGGACGCAAATCCGTCACCGGCAAACCCAAAAAATACTTCGGTGTCTACTTCTCGGCGTTTGAGCACACGCACAAGCTGAGCCTGCCGCCGGTTATCTGGCTGATCCCGATACTGCTCGGTGCTATCGGCTGTGCACTCTATTTCGGCTACACCACGCTTACCCCTGATCAACCAGGCGAAGCCGCACCAGCACCGGAACCCTCCGGTTCTCTGCTGCCGATTGCTGACACCCAGCCTCAAAGCCGTGAGCAGTATCTGGATGAGCGCAAGCCGAGAATTGTCGGCATCACACATACGGCGCCGGTCTACGACCACCTCACCA
>OODV01000544.1 GCA_900299555.1 uncultured Endozoicomonas sp. | reverse complement strand
GGAAATGCCTGTCCTAACTGACTTTCGGTAAAATAGCGGTTGCCGAAACAGCTACTTCACAAAAAGCAAAGGACAGGCATGAAGCATAGTAACAGCGTTTTCCATCAACTGCTCAAACACCTTCCCCGCCACCAATTCCAGAAGGCTGTTGACCGTCACAAAGGTGATCACCGCGTACATACTCTGCCGTGCTGGACTCAGCTTATCAGCCTGATGTTTGCCCAAATGACGGGCCGAACGTCTCTCCGTGACTTGGAGGAGAACTTCAATACCAAGCGTAATCACCACTATCACCTTGGCGTAGAGCGTATAAAGCGGTCATCCCTGTCCGATGCCAATAACAATCGCCCTTCCGCTATCTTTATGGAAACGTTCTTCTACCTTCTCGGCAAAGTCAGGGGAGAGCTACCCAGAAAAGTGGAAGAAGAGATGGTTCGCCTGATTGATTCCACAACCATTGACATGAATCTCAATCAGTTCGAATGGGCAAGCTTCCGAAGTACAAAGGCGGGCATCAAGCTGCATACCGTTTACGATCCGAATGCAGACATACCGACCTATTTTGAAATGACGGCGGCCAAGGTAAATGACCGAAAAGCAGCGCACAAACTTCCCATTATACCGGGAGCAACCTATGTCGTAGACCGCGCCTACAATGATTATGGCTGGTACTACAGCTTGACGCAGCAGGGCACACGTTTTGTTGGACGCATGAAATCGAATGCTATTTATGAGGTCATTGAAAACCGGGAAACCACCGCCAGCCACATTCTGGAGGATCAGATTATTCGTCTCTCATCGGTTAAGGCTCAAAAGGATTGTCCAACAGACCTGAGAAGAGTAACGATAGTCAGAGAGGACGATGGGAAGGTGCTGTCGTTTATCACCAATGACCTTGTCAGAACGGCTCAGGAGATAGCGGATCTCTATAAATCCAGGTGGCAGATAGAACTGTTTTTCAAATGGATCAAGCAGAACCTGAAGATCAAACGGTTCCTTGGGCAGAGCGAAAATGCAGTCAAAATCCAAGTGCTCTCAGCCATGATAGTCTACCTGTTGCTGAGGCTTACCCAGATCACAACACACTGTAAATTATCACTACAGCAAATAGCCCGCAGAGTCGGCCTGAACCTAACCAGTCGCTGCTCGTTGTTAGAGTTATTCACCGATCCGCCAGAGAAAAACAAAGTCAATTTACACCATAATCAGGGGAGCCTGGAGCTGGTTTATGCTTAACC
>OODV01000616.1 GCA_900299555.1 uncultured Endozoicomonas sp. | reverse complement strand
CGGTACAGGGCGTCCCCTTTATCAGCGATGAATTTGCTGAAGTATCAATGGAATTCGGAGTATTGAGAGACAGCAGCATCACTGGCAGTGGGCTATCCCAATTTATGAAGGTGGTGCAGGCTCTTTAAAGCCTGCCCATCAGGGGTATACGATCATTATTGATGAGTATTATTAAAAATCCTTATCAGCTTTTTTCTTAAATTTTCTTCATTCTGTAGAGAGTTTTCAAGCCAATAATAAATTAGAAAGTGATTAAAACGCTTGATGCCCAAAGCAGTATCCTGAAGTTCTTCAAGCTGCATTTCTTTGAATAGCATTTCCCAATTCGGTGAGGTCTTTTTATAGCCAGATACATCAATATTACATGAAAAATACTGGGTGCGTATTGCTGCTTCAAGATCATCTCTGCTGGTCAGATTGTTCTCTCCTTCTAAAATAAACTTGCTTTTGTTGTGATCATTTAAAACCCCAATTGTTTTCATAATGGTTTTGTTTTCACATTCTTTTTCAAAGTGGGAGTATGTTGCTAAGATGACGTTTTCGGATGTTTTATATTCGGTGCCATCTGGCAGCTCTGTACCCAAAAAAGTCCAGTCGCCTCTCTTGTTCATGTATTCATAAAAAATATGGTTTGAAGTGTATGAGGAAGGTTTGATATTTTTTAATCCATTACTAATTAATACCGATAATTTTAGTTTATTGAACTCACAAATCACATTGTTTATTTCTTTGCACGTACATCTCATCTTTTGAAGGTCTTGATAATTATTGATTTTGTCCAGTATCAAAAAAAGTAACTCATTCGGAAGCTGCAGTAGAGACGTTACTGGATTTGTTATCTTTATGGATCTTCCAGAATATAAAACACTTCCACTAGTTGGGTTTGATTCGGCTTTTATGAATAGTTGGTCTGTTTGTGTATTTATAGGGAGTGTTGATGAGCTTGAAAGCATTAAAATTTACCTTTTAATAGTCTAATCGTTTAAACCTAATGATTCGGAATTTTTCAGCCTGCCTCACAGTAAAGAACTAATTCATTCTGACCGGGTATCCACACCGGAACCCACACTATGGCCAGCAATAACAGCGTACTCAATATCGTTATCCGGGCTCGGGATTTAGCCAAAGAAACCCTGAATAAAATAACCCGCAGCATTCGCCGTGTAGGTGATACCAGCGATGACACCAGCGAAGACCTGCAGCAGATGGGGAACGCCAGCAAGCGAACCACTGCTGACATGAATCGAATGGGTAAAGCGGGCAACCAGCTGAATAAGAGCTTTGCCAGGCTCGGGAATAGAATACGGAATTTAGTCGCTGCCAGCCTCGGGTTTTACGCCCTTAAAAAATCCATGCAGGGCGTCCTCGATACCGGTGATCAGTTTGAGCGCCTGCAGATTCAGATGAACGCCATTATGGGCAGTGTGGCGGAAGGCGAGCGAGCCACCGAGTGGATCAAGGAATTCACCAAGGCGACACCACTGCAGCTGGATCAAGTGACTGAACTGTCTTTCACCACCTCTATCAGGAATAAACCGATTCGTAAGAAATGCCTAAAAT
>OODV01000360.1 GCA_900299555.1 uncultured Endozoicomonas sp. | reverse complement strand
GCACGGTTCTTTTTCTGGCTGTGCTGTCGGTGGATGCGACAGGCAGGCGCGTTCTCTGAACAACGCTCAAGGATCAGGTCATCGAGAATAACGGGAACCGGTTCCTCTTCAGGTGCTTTGGAACTGACTAACAGTGTCAGTTGATGAGCAAGATTTCGCCAACGCCAGCACCCGAAGGCAACCCAATGATGATAGCTGCTCCAGACTTTATCGTACTGGATGGCAAGCAGAGCCTGAGTCAGGAACCCCTCACCGGAGAGCATGCTACCAATGAGCAATTCGCAAAACACTGGTGCAGCTTTCGCAGAAACAGCTCTGGTAAGGAAAGTAATATAGAACGAAAGTTCTTTTAATATTTTTGTTTGTTCTAAAGAGTACATCACAACCGCCTGGATTTATTATGTGTGACGGTTGGTTTAACTCATATAAAAATTAAATCGAATGTACCAGTGAAGCTCTAAAGCTGAGTTCTTTGAGAATAGCCCTCAATTAAATGATCAAAGCAAGCTTATAAAAGCAGTCGGGCATAGACAGATTTCAGGATTATTGGGAGTAAACGTGGTCATGAGGAAGGCAGTAACCGGGTTTGGAATGTTATTAATTGGAGGGGCGCTATCCTGCCAGGCTCCTGCAGCTGACTGGGACCAGATGGGTGAAGAATTTATCTCTGGTGCAAAATCCAATGTATTTATTGGCATGAATAGCCGATTCAGAGAGAGATATTATACAAGAGTTGAAGGTAAAGACCTCTACGACTACGAGAATAACGGTGAAGCTCAGGCAACGTTAGGTGTGAACTTCCGCTCGGGCTATATTGGTGACACCTTTGGACTGGATCTGTCCGCTCTTGCCCGCCGTGAAATATACAGCGAAACAGCTACCGGTTACAGTCTATACAACTATGGAATGAAAATCCTTAAGCAGACGGACTGTTATTATTCAGATGGAACAAAGCCTCAATATCGCTGTGATGGTTTTTCCGGTGCATCAGGCATCACCCAGATCAATTTTAAAATGAAGGCTGGCGACCGTCATAATGGGGTCAACTTTGATACCGGGTTGGGCTTTTATAACGGTGGGTTGATCTCTTCCGGTGATGAAGACGATGTAATCCCTATTTCCTATACCGGTTTCGATCTGGCTGGACGCTGGGGTAATACAAAACTTGATTATGTGTTTGTTAATGGTGTGCTGTCCAATGATGACTCCAGTGTTCAGAATGTAATGGCCATGCCAAACTATGCAAGCCATGTGAATTATTTCAAACCGGGAGCGGATGAAAAACGCAAGATTGATTTTGTTCACTCCATTGGCCTGAGTCAGAATATCGGAGGTCTCAATCTGACGTTGGCAGCAGCGGATGCCAGAGAGTATTTACGTCGTTACTATGCCAAAACCGACTATATCCTGAAATTCAACAAGCGTGATCGCCTGTTATTCAGGGCTCAGCATTACGCCAATCATAACTATGGATCGGTCTGGGAGTGGGAGAAGAATGAAGGCTATCCTGATAAATATGAGAGTATGCCAGACAAGACCCACATGACCAGTTACACGTTTGCCTGGACGTTGTCTCCCTGGACTATTGCTCTTCATCATGCACGTATTGGTGAAGGCGGGTTCAGCTACGGTTTTGGTAATGTGAAAGGTGTATTGAAAAACGATTCTCAGGGTAACTATGGCAGCATGCGTCGTCCGAATGGCATGGTGTGTGCCGTAGAAAATACTCTGGATTTCCGTTATAGCCGTAACCCATGGATGAAGGGTTTGAAAGTCACCTATGGATATCATCGCAGTAACTATACCAAGAATGGTGAGAGTGACGTTTATGAAGATGGCACTCCGATTGGTGATACGTATGAAGATGAGCATGCAATTACAGCAAATTATCTTTTCCGCCACGGTGCTTTGAAAGGGTTGAGCTTTAACTTCAAACAGGCGTTTTATCATGACCGCGGTCATAAACAGCATGAGGGTAAGATTAACGATACTCGATTTGATATTCTTTACAGAATACCTCTGATGTAATCCCCAGGCTCCTGAGATGTGTTTTCTTAAACCGGCCAGTTGGCCGGTTTTTTTTATACCTTCCTTGAATTTTAAAGAGTAGCCACCGTGGCTATCTGGTTATTCCTGCATAGTAATCCCACTTTTAATGTAATCAGTAAAGGCACATCAGGTATCATTTTTCCTGTGTATTTGATCCTATGCTCTGCATGGGAATGAATGTCAGAATTTGTCGTGTCCTGAAGTCTTTCTGCAGAAGCCGGGGGAAATGTGGCAACTATGCGTTCCCATAGGCTTCCAGGGATATTACTTGATGATACCTCTGAATTTTAAAGGATAAGCACCGTTACTATCTGCACTGCCCAACAGGCTGAAGCCTTGTTTCATGGTGTCTGGTAAGGAGGCATCAGGTGTCATTCTTCCGGTAAAGGTATAACGCCCACTGGTGCCGATTTGAAAATCACCGTAGCTGTTAATGATGGGGGATTTTTGATTGACTTTGGCGACCAGGTTTTTGTTCTGGCAGCTTAACTCCGCAGTTGAATTACCCAGATCTAACTGGCCAAAGGGGGAAGATAAACGGCTACTGGTCCATTCTCCATCACCACGAAGCTGAGTGCACCCGCTATTATTTAGAACCAGTTCGTCCAGTTGCAGAAAAACATTACCGGAGAGCTCTCCAGGCACCTTGCCTCCGGTAGCGCTGACCAGCCATTGTGCTGTGGTGTCCAGCTCCAGGTTTTCCAGAGTCAGAGTTTGCTGGTCAAGAGTGACGATGCCTTCTCCTTCAATGGGAGAGGCTGCATTCCCCAGCTCAACAGCTACTTTCAGTTCACCTCGAAATAGAGCGGTGGAGTCAATCTGCCAACGAATGGATGGCAGTACCAGAGGCTTTCTTGATACGGTCAACATGATGCTTTCTGCAGAACCCTTCCAGGGGGTTCCGCTTATACCTGTGGGCTGAACAGGTAACTGATCAGTGGGTAAATATTGCCAGAGTTTTTCTGCTGGCATATTGGCAATCAGAAAGCCGCTATAGCTGACCAGACCGATGGTTGAGAGCAGTGCTATCCTGCCGATTTTTCTTTGTTTCATACTCTGCTCAACCACGCTCAAGTTGTAGTCGCTGAACTTCTACAAATCCACTGGTATCAGTGGACTCCAGCTGTATATTTTTAACCACTATCCTGTGTTGCTGTTCAAGCGTTGTCAGCCAGTCAATCAGTTTGTCAAAACGGGGGTTGGCCAGATCAATATCCAGCATTTCACCCCGGTTTTGTACTCGCTGTATCATCAGTTGATGTTTACCGGCCAGTTGGTGAACGACCTGATCCATGGGGGCATTACTGATATTTCGTGCGGTTGCACCTGCTGCTTTCAGGCTGAGAACCTGCTCTGCCTGTTGCTGAATCAGTGATAACTGTGCACGGCTGGTCGCCAGCTTTTTCTCAGCAATCGCCTGCTTTTCAGAAAGTGGTGTAACAAGCCCCTGCCAGATCAGCCAGACAAAGAGAGTGATCAGTGCTGCCGATGTCAGCCACTGCTCTCTTTGGGAAAGCTGTTGCCAGCGGCTGGATATGCTTTGCCAGAAGGGTTTCAACCCACCGATAGTGCTTGCAATAAAACTCATCAGGATAGCTCTCCCGAAATAACCAGCATCCCTGTGACCTTATCACCGGTACGCTCAAGTGCTTCAATGGCAATAGTCAGCGTTTGCTCTCCATTCTTACCGAGATCTTTCTCAAACTGTTCCCGGAATCGTGTGAAAAGTTCAAAGTCACTGGCCTGAGCCTGTATACGCAGGCTATGTCGTGTACTGTCATAGTCCATCGAGCTGGCTTTCAGCTCTGGAAAGGCATTCAGGACGGGTGTGATCTGTGCCAGCATGATGAGCATGCTTTGTGATGTATTTTCCGGTTGCTGAAGGGCCGCCAGTTTCTGTCGCATCTGGGACTGCAATCTGACAACGCGCTCACCGGGAAATAGCTGCTGGTAGATACCCTGAGCCTGCTGTTGATAGGCTTTTGCTGACTGTTCCAGCTGGTGGGTATCCAGTATGGCATTAATGGTTACCAGTCCGAGAAGAACGGTAGCCATAATGGCTGTTGGCCACCAGGGAAGGAGGCGCTGACGCCAGGGCGACGTGGGTTGCCACTGTCCCTGCAAAAGGTTGAGCTGTGTTTTGCTCGCCTCTGTCGCCAGTAGCGCTATGGGTGTTGAGCTGTTTGGGGCAGATTCTGGCGATAGTCTGGAGATAGCCAGATCAGGCTGTTCTTTTGTGAGACCTTCCAGAAGCAGAGGCTGCCATTGTGAGTCGCAGGCAGCAATTTTCCACTGGCCACAACGGGTAATAGTCAGCCCATCAATATCCAGTAAACAACACTGATTATCCTGCAGGGGGAGCATCAGTGCATCTGGAACCCAGCGCCTTGAGGTAACCCCTGCCTGTGTTAGCCAGTGTTGCCATAATGCCATATCAGACTTACCGGTGACAGCCAGATGAGCCAGGTTGTTTTCATGATGGAGAACGGCAAAGTGGAGGTTTTCTACATCATCACTTAACTCTTCCTCCAGACGCCAGGGAAGAGACTGGCGAATAGACGATGTGATTCGCCCCTGAACCTCCAGACTATGCAGAGTAACCCTGGTAGAAGGCACCATTACGATAGCGGGCATTCCTGAAAGTGGCTGATCGGATAAATCTTCTTCGGTCACTTCTCCGCTCAAGGAGGTACTGGCCCAGGTTTCGATAAAGGCTGGCACTGAAGGCCAGGAGCCACTGGCTATCAAATCGACACCATCGGCGCCTTTTGTTTTACGAGACCATACCAGCCAGTGAACAGGTTGGTCCGGTAGCTCCGGTAGCCTCAATAACAGATGAGGATTCATTACACTCCTCCAAATTTACGGCGAATGACCGTCACTTTATTACCAGAAGGGTTGCCTTTGGAGCGAGCCAGAAGGCTTTTTAATCTGACTTCGCTTTCGCCGTAATTGGCTGTTGCACGCATTTCAAAAAAGTAACTGACGATGGCTAATCGTTTACCAACACCTGTACTGCTGAAATTGGCCAGTAAGGGTTGGCTGGTAAAATCTGTGATTTCATCCCAGCCTTCACGAGGCCTGCTTTCAAGAACTGTTCGTGCGTGGTCAACAGGCAGCTGGTCAATATATAAAGCCGCTAATAGTTCTGGCTGGTCCACCAGAATGGTATTTACGTTAATGGCAAGCTCCGAAACGGGAAGGGCGCAGAGGTAGGGCATTACCTTTTTTGCAACGGCCTTTGATACTCCAGCAACAGCACGCCATTCACTGATATCACGCATCAGTGTTTTACCACTCAGGTAGGGCATTGGCTGGGCAAGATAATCCATATCCGTTTCACCCTGGTTTAAATCTTCGCTGCTGACCCAGTTACGCGTAGCATTGGTGATCTGCTCAGACTCCCAGCGCGGGATATCCAGGTATTGAAGAAGCGCAGAAAAAACCTGACTTTCTGGTGTGTTTTGTGATTGACCGCTGTCGTTTGTAGCAGGTTTGGAGAGCGCATTGATATTAAAGCAGGACTGGGCATCTTTCAGTTGACCAGCAATCTGTCCGCCCTCTACCGGCAATATCACATTGGCGGTAGCCCAGTACTGCCCAAGATGAGTGATATCAGGGTCATCTTTGAAATTCTGCTTCAGGGTCTTTATTGCCAGGCTTTCACCAGAAAAGGCATACCAGCGAGCCTGCTCTCTCTGTTGCATGGTCTGGGTTCTGGCCAACTGGGTGCGGAAGGAGAGAGTTAACTCGTTAGCAAGCAGAACCAGAAGGCTCAGCATCAGCAATATACTCAGTAATGCAATGCCCTGCTGGTCATTACGATAATGACTTTTTGTCATACCCTTTTTCGGCAAAACCATCATAATGCGGACTGCCAGGGTGAGGGTAATAGATAGCGTCTTTCTATACGTCCAAAGTCGTTCATATTGAATTCAATAGCAATGCCTTCAGGCAATGCTGATTCGCCAGGTAATGACTCCTGCCACTTCCCATTAAAATAAAATTGGAACTTCAGAGAGTGGATACCGGTTAACAGAGTTTGCGTTACGGGTTCTACATTAATTGATGCTGGATCCAGAACGTGATGATACTGGCGCTCAAGACGGTCATCCTGAAGCCGGTAAAAGACTCGCTGAAGCTCAGGTCTCGGTAAGCGATGTTCGGGGTTGTGCCAGCCATAGCGAACCAGTGCCAGTGCTTCGTCATCACTGTCCAGCATTTGTGAGTCACTGAACAGGCTTTGATCCGTAGTGTTGCCATCCACACGGGTGCCCCGGTCAGCAATTTGCTGAAGATCCTGATCAATCAGCAGCAATGTGTACTGTAGTTGTCGCAGACGTTCGTTTTTATTCAGTACGACATCATGGGCAGTCAGAACACCTTGAAAAATCTGCCAGGCACTGAGACTGATAATGCTGAAAATAGCAATAGCGGCCAGCATTTCCAGCAGGGTAAAACCTTTTTGTAATCGTTTAATTAGCATCATCCCTGCCTGACCATATAACTTCTCAGCGTTGCCAGAACAGGACTTTTCTCATCCTCTTCCATGCGTACTTCGACATCAATGGCCCGAAAGTCATCATCACCCGTTTTGACACTTCGAAAACGGGTAAACCATTGACGCTCCGCCAGCTGGTGCTCTTCACGTTGCCAGCTGAGCGTTGGCCACTGTTTTTGCAGGTGAAGCTGGGTCATCTGATTGTCGGCGACCAGTCGAGCGAGGGTGCGCTGTTGCAGTATTGGGGTATTACGAACACTCTCACCACTCATGGATAATACAGACATACCGACAATGGCCAGCAGTGCCAGTGCCAGCAGTACTTCCAGTAATGTAAAACCATGTTCGTCTATTTTGTTGGAAGGCATCATTGTACAGCCTCTTCAACAAGGGTAATGGCACCGTGTTCTTTTATGTTGACTGAGAACAGGCTACTGGGGTTATCAGTAGAGAAAATTCTTAACTCTGCTGGCGAAACCTCACCCGATGCCCAGAAGAACAGGTCAGGCTTTGCTTTTGGCTCATCTTCAGAGTCAGATGACGGCTCTTCATCGTAAGGGGCAAAGGTAAACCCTTTATCCTGCTCCAGTTCCAGAGTGTCACGCCATACCGATGCTCCGGGCAAAATTACCAACCCCAGGGCAGTATTTAAGGCTACCGGCGAGAGTATTCGGCTTCCAGTGACGGGCTGCCACTTACCCTGTTGATAAACCAGGAACTGATATCCATCACGTGTCTGCTGCAAGCCCATATCCTGACCGCTAACCAGTGCCTGTTCCTGAAGGCTTTGAGTCAGCATCACCAGTCGCCGGGCTTCTTTCTGCATAAGAGCACCGCTGTCATCAGGCATCAGTGATGGAAGAATCGCAGATATGGCTAAACCAAGTAGCACCATCACCAGCATGATTTCCAGCAGTGTGAAACCTTTTACTTTATCTCGCTTCATCGCTGGGCTGAGGAGCGATCGATCTGCGGTGTTTTCCGGAAAAGATGATTGCCACGGAGACACAGAGTCACGGAGAAAAGACAGAGCTTTTACTCTGTGTCTCTGTGTCTCTGTGGTGATATCGTTCGTCTTCAGGAGTGACGAACGCTCATCGTAAGCGGGTCTGGCCATTAAATGTGGTTAGCTATCCATGTTCCAGTTGCCCGTATCGTCATCGGTACCAGGTTGTCCATCCGGACCAGCGGAGAAAATATCCACAGGTCCATTTTCTCCAGGACTCAGCATCAGGTACTCATTGCCCCATGGGTCTTTAGGCAGACGACGAATGTAGCCATTATCCCGGTAGGCTTTGGGTGCCGGGCTGCCGGATGGTTTATTGACCAGCGCTTCCAGTCCCTGCTGGGTGGACGGATAAAAGTTGTTTTCAAGCTTGTACATATCCAGCGCGTTTTCCAGGGCAACGATATCGCTCACGGCCTTTTGCAGGTCTGCCTTATCCTTATTGCCGATAATATTGGGGGCGACCATACTGGCCAATACGCCAAGAATGACAATCACCACCATGATTTCCAGCAGGGTAAAGCCTGACTGTTTCTGCCTTCTGTTAATGAGCTTCATTGGGTTGTTCCTAATAGTTTGATACTGTTTTTTACCATCCTCTTGTTCCCATGCTCTGCGTGGGAACGAGGAGTAACGCTGTCTCTTAGTGATTCAAATAGATCACCCGCCAACCAGTGAATTCAGGTCTAGCATTGGTGTCAAAATGGCCATGACGATAAAAAGTACGGCACCTGCCATAGTCACAATCAGTAATGGGCCGAAAATACCCAATGCGATATTCACCTGGGATTCAAATTGCTGGTCCTGATTGTCAGCGGCTCTGCCAAGCATGCCAGTCAGCTCCCCGGACTTCTCACCGCTGGCAATGATGTAAAGCATCATGGGTGAGAAAAGTTCAGTCTGTTCCAGAGATTGCCAGAGAGAAGATCCTTCTCTGACACGTTCTGCCGCTTTTAATAATGATGCCTGCATGTGTTGATTAACCAGCACCTTTGATGCGATGCCCATTCCCTCAAGCAGAGGTACTGTACTGCTGGTCAGAATACTCAGCGTTCTGGCAAAGCGGGCACAATCAACACCACTGAGAACACTGCCAATCACCGGTAGCTTCAGTAGCCAGCGATCATGAACCAGTCGGCAGGTTCGGCTCCGTTTCAGTATCTGTTGACGGATTACCAGAGCCACAAGCGTGGCAACAACAACGGCCGGTCCATAAGCACGAACGAAGTCACTGATACTGATCAGCGCGAGAGTCATGCCAGGAAGCTGCTGACCCATATGAGAAAACTGCTCAACGACTGTGGGAACCACAGTGGTCAATAACGCGGCCACAACACCTATGGCGACCAGGGTCAGAATGGCCGGATAGATCATTGCCTGAATCAGTTGTCCTTTGATCTTCTGCCGGTGTTCAGTGAAATCAGCCAGTCTTTCCAGCACGCCATCCAGATGGCCAGACTTCTCACCGGCTGCCACCATTGCCCGATAGAGGCGGTCAAAGGTTTTTGGGTAACAGGCCAGGCTGTCTGCCAGAGACTGTCCTTCAAGAATTTTTGACCGGATAGTGGTGATAATTGACTTCAGGTGTGGTTTTCGCAGCTGTCGCACCAGTGCCTGAAGGCACTCTTCCAGAGGGATACCTGCGGCAACCAGTGTTGCCAGTTGCCGTGTCAGCAGAGCGACTTCTGCATCGCTGGCCTGCTTTTGAAACAAAGAGCGAAAAAAAGGGCGAAACAGGCTGGATCCGCTGGATGAGGAACCTTTATTTTGCTGGGTATCAGCAGTCTCGTTACTGGATGTTTCACTGACATTGATCGCGTTCAGGCCGGAAACCCGAAGTTTTTGTCGAACCTGACGAGGTGAGTCAGCTTCTATTACACCTTTACTTTTTTTCCCCTTTGCATCCAGGGCTTCATAAGCAAATACGCTCATCGTTTTCTATTCCCTGGTAACACGCATCACCTCTTCAATGGTGGTGATGCCATTAAGCACTTTTCTGAACCCATCCATTTGAATGCTATTAGACGAGTGACGTATTTCCTGTTCGATAGACTGTTCACCAGCACCATCATGAATGAGCCTGCGAACCTGATCATTGACCAAGAACAGCTCATGAATGCCGGTTCGACCACGGTAGCCTGTATTATGACATTCCTCACAGCCGGTCGAATGCCACAACAGATGGTCTGCTGAGAGTCCCATCAAATTGATTTCAAGCTCTGTGGCAGGGCGCTTCTGGCGGCAATCCGGGCAGAGCGTTCTTACCAGACGCTGAGCCAGTACCCCAAGCAGACTTGAGGCTAATAGAAACGGCTCAACCCCCATATCCCGAAGTCGTGTGACGGCGCCAACAGCGGTATTGGTGTGCAGAGTGCTGAGTACCAGGTGACCGGTCAGAGAAGCCTGAACTGCTATTTCAGCGGTTTCCAGGTCACGGATCTCACCAATCATAACAACATCCGGGTCTTGTCGAAGGATCGCCCTGAGTCCACGGGCAAAGGTCATATCTACTTTAGGATTAACCTGAGTTTGACCAATACCTTCCAGATCATACTCAACCGGATCTTCAACCGTAAGAATATTGCGCTCACTGTTATTGATGGTGCTTAACCCGGCATAGAGCGTTGTACTTTTACCGGAACCGGTAGGCCCGGTGACCAGCAGTATTCCATGGGGCTTGTACAGCTGTTCGTGGAATTGCTCGCAGAGTTGGCCTTCCATGCCAAGACTGGCCAGATCCAGCTGAACACTGTTTCTATCCAGCAAGCGCATAACGATCCGTTCACCATGGCGTGAAGGCAGCGTTGATACACGGACATCCACTGCCCGACCACCAATGCGAAGCGATATACGGCCATCCTGTGGAACTCGCTTTTCAGCAATATCCAGCCGGGCCATTACCTTCACGCGGGAAACCAGTACCGCTGCCAGTTTACGCTGTGGTCGCAGGATTTCCCGTAACACACCATCGACACGGAAACGAACTGTCAGGTTTCTCTCAAAGGTTTCAATATGGATGTCTGAAGCCCCTTCTTTAATAGCCTCGCTGAGCATGGCATTAATCAGTCTGATAATGGGGGCGCCATCATCCGCTTCGAGAAGATCTTCGTCTTCCGGCAGTTCTTCTGCCAGAGCCTGAAGACCTTCATCATTACCAATATCATTCATTAACTGTCGTGCAGCTGAAGAGTCCTGCTGATAATGGTTAGCCAGTTTCTGCTCGAATTCATCTTCATCAAGAGCGATCAGGGTCAGTGAGGAACCCGCGAATCGTCTGACCTCCTGCAGTGCTGTTGTAGAAGGTAACCCTTTGTACCAGAGCTGTGCCTTGTCCTGATCACTGTATGAAAGCAGCACATTAAAGCGACGGGCAAAAGAGAACGGTAAATTGCGCTTGCTTTCAAGACTGGCATCTTCTGGCTCTGAAAGAACCGACTCTCTCAGTCGTTTCTCAATAGCTATCGCCAGCTCTTCACTTAACGCTTCTTCTTCACGCAGAGACTCTTTCTGGCTCAAGGCTGTTTTCGAACTCAGGACTGCTTCTGCCATTACCTGCCCCCACCAGTACGCCGAACTGGAGTAATAGACGCCTGATTGGATACTTTTTCCTGTTCAACAGAACTATTGGTTTCAGCCGATTCTTCATCCATCTGACGTCGCAGCTCATCAAGAAAGTCACGGGCAGTGGGCTGTTCTGGAAGCATCGGTGTATCGAATCCTGGCATCAGTGATATGCCCTGAGCCTGTTTATCCAGCTGGTAAGCCCGCATCAGTTCATACTTCTGGCCACTGATGGCATTGAGTGCCAGATCATCACGAATGATGGTGGGTCGAAGGAAGACCATCAGGTTCTTTTTCACTTTCTTACTGGAAGTAGACCGGAAGAGGTGTCCCAGGATTGGGATATCACCCAGTAATGGCACTTTTGAAACGCTCTCCTGAACGTTTTCATCCAGTAATCCACCAATGACAACGGTATCACCGGTTTTAACCATCACTGAGGTTTTTACTTTGCGGGTCGAGAAGGTCACATCAACAGGTGTTCGTCCATTAACATTGGAGACCTCCTGTTCAATGGTCAGTTTGACGGCATCCCCGGCATTGATCTGTGGGGTGACCGTCAGCTTGATTCCCACTTCCTTACGCTCAATGGTCTGATAAGGATTATCGTTGCCTGAGCTGGGTGTTGATCCGGTTAATGTAGGTACTTCGTCGCCTACAATAAAGGAGGCTTCTTCATTATCCAGTGTTAACAGGCTCGGGGTTGCCAGTACGTTGGACTGGCTGGAGGTGGTCACGGCCTGCAGTAATGCGGTCCAGTCACCGGAGGTAATGCTGAATGCTGCACCGGATACTTTCGCCAGAGCTGCAGCAAGAGCGGTGTAATCACCATTGGTATCTGGGTTTATAGTCGTCCCATCTTCATTAATAATGGTAGAGCCTTTCTCGCCTTCAGCCTCTTTCATCCCCATCAGGATTTCACCGATAGGGACACTGGAACCATCCTGGAACTGCATCATGCTGGTGCCATTTTCATTGGCCAGCTGAAAGGACAGATTGATGCCATCACCATCGGCTACTTCAACAATAATGGCTTCCACCATAACCTGTGCACGGCGAATATCCAGACGCTCAATGACTGACTCCATGGCCTGCATCATGTCAGGTCTTGCGGTGACGACCAAGGCGTTGGTTTGTTCATGAACTTCAATGCCGTAGTCACCTGATGCACCACTTTTACTGGCCTTACCTGAAGATATGAGCATTTTTCCAACGCCATCCAGAACCTTTTTAAGATCTTCTGCTTTGGCGTAATGGAGATAGAAAACGTTGATGTTACCGTTTGATTTGCGCTCTGCATCCATTTTCAGAACAAGACTTTTCATCCGCTGCAGGAGTTGTCGGTCGGCGGAAATAATAATCTGATTGGTGGCTTCATTACTGACGACCAGCGGTGGCATACCTGCTGGTTTTTGTCCCTGCCCGGCGTAGACCGACAATAAGATTCGTTCCATTTCACTGGCAGAGGCATGAAGTAACTGTACGATCTCGACATTACGTATACCCGCCTGATCTACCCGTCGAACGACTTCAGCAATACGTTCCAGGTTTGCTGCTCGACCACTGAGGATAAGGATGTTTGATGGATCGTAATGAACGACACTGCCTGAGCTATTAACCAACTGACGTAATATTGGTGATAACTCTCTAACCGGAACATGGCTTACGGGTAAGACCCAGGTCACCATTTCATCGCCACCATGAGCACTTTGACCTCCTGGCTTGCTACCTGCGACTACCGGGATGGATGAGGTTCTGGCATCTTTATCAGGGATGACTTTGAGCATCCCATTACTGGTTTCAATAGCGGCAAAGCCATGAACAGCAAGTACAGATAAAAAGAGTTGGTAGTATTGGTTCTGATCGAGCTGGTCATAAGCTCTGACCGTAATTTCCCCTCTCACAGCAGGATCTATGATGATTGGGCGATTCAGGTTCGCACTGACAGTGCGAACAAACTCCTTAATATCCGCCTTCTCAAAGCTGGCAGAGTAATAAGAAACATTAGTTGAGTAACCATTGTCGTATTTATGGTCGGCTGATGGATTGTTCGCGATTACGGCAGAAGAAAAGGGCAGCGCCAGCAACAGTGCTACGACTTTAACCCTTCTGATGAGAGAAGGGGTTATCAGTGCACGGATTTCCCCTGCGCACACCGATGATGAATACATAGCGACACCTTTAACAAATTGGTCAGGACGATAAATCGACTTCAAAACGCTGGCCATCCCTTTCGATGGTCAGGGATACCTGATCCAGAGTGGGTAATTGAGAGATAATTTTCAGTGCTTCACTGGTGTTGGTCAGGTCGTATCCATTAATCGCGATAGCCATGTCGTTTGGCTTCAGTCCAAGCTGTTCAAACAATTTTGGATGCCTGGATGGGTTGACCCGGTAGCCTCGTATCTCACCGTCTTCACGTACTGGTGAGATGCTGACAATTTCTGTCCATGAGGAGGGCTTCTCCTGAAGGCGCTTACGCAGATCATTGGAAACACGGATTTTCTGTTGTTGTGGAAGCTTGTGTGAAAAAGTGGAGAGTGTCTGTGGCTTCTTCTGTGCTTCATCCGGATACATCAGCAGTGATTCGAATCCTGCACCATTACGAATGATGACTCGATCCGGATAGATACTCTCGATCCGTGCTTGAGTTCCCTTGAGTGTGTCCCCGGGACGATAAGTGCTGTCTGTTGAGCCAGTCCTGATGATTGCCAGTGACTTTTCTGGATCCGTGCTGGCAACCAGACCGGTTATTTTGACAGCCAGGCGTGAGACAGGGACCGCCTCAGGTACTGGTGCTGCAATTTGCTGTGCTTTTGGTGGCTGGCCAAATAAGTAGAGTGAATTCAGTTGTGCAAGTGGGTCTGATTTAGAGCTCTTTTGCTGCATAGAACCCATTGACTGGTTGAACGCAGGGCTAACTATATCTCTGTTTTTTTCAGGAATTATTTGCCAGGTGATGAGGGCGAGCTGGTGAGCAAGAAAAATGATCAGGATAACCTGACAAATTGTGACGAGAATACGCGTGTTCAGAAATCGGAAAGAAGTCGGTTTGTGAGGAAAAAAACTTCCATGGTTGCTGATTTTGTCGGTCAATGACGTCACGGGTTTTTCTCGTTATGCAGTTAGCTCACCGGAGCATTTATTCAATAGGTTTAATAGTTTTCGTTTGATTTTCGTTCAGGAATATATCAAATAAGGTGATGACCGTCTTCCATCTGGGAATATTAAAGATATCGTAAGCAGTGCGAGTTTTGCACTATAAATAGCGACTGATGTGCTTTCCTTGATATCTATCAATAGTCCAGTGTTTCAGCAGATTATTGATTTTTAAAGTAAAACTGGTCGTTTGATTTGATCAATCTTTTAAAGTCGAAAATGAGGGCCTGTTCTCATCAGGGCCTCATTTCCGGTTTGACATGTGTTAACTGCTGAACTCAGGGCTCAGATTTTCTTCCTTGTCACTTTGTGTATGTACTGTCAGGTCTTTAATTTCTTTCTTACCATCCACCATGATGCTGATCAGGTAACCCAGTCCCAGGCTACCCAGTACCCCGATAATCCCGAAGTAGAGGAATGTCAGGCTGGATTGCTGGATGAAATACATGGCGATGGATGAAATTAGTGTACCCCAGAAGGCACCTGTCGCATTACCTTTAGTGGTGAACATGCCCAGCAGGAAGACACCGGCAATAGGTGCACCAAACAGACCCATCACAGACTGGAAGGTTTTCAGCAGTTCATCCTGGTTGGTATTGACCATGTAAAGCGCTGCGGCTGAAGAGAGGATGCCGGCAATCAGAATTACCATTTTTGCTGTTTTGACATAGTATGCTTCCTGATGGTCAGGGCGGAAGCGCTTGATAAGGTCCATAGTATAACAGGCTGAAAGGCTGTTAAGGCTACTGGATACTGTAGACTGAGAGGCGGCAAAAATAGCACCAAACACCAGTCCGGTAATGCCCACAGGTAACTGATTCACAATAAATTGTGGGAATACACCGTCAGACTTAATGCCTTCTGCGAGAAGTTCCGGTTGTTGAGCGTAGAAGGTGTACAGGATAGTACCCATGCCATAGAACAGGGGAATTGTCAGCAGGCCTAACCATGCATTCATCATCAGAGACTTACCGGTTTCTTCCACGCTTTTAGTGGTGTTGTACCGCTGAACTACATCCTGGCTACCAATGTACTGATACATGTTGATGAAGATGGCACCTACCAGCATGGTTGGTATGGTGACTTCGGTGAAACTCCAGCTCCAGTCAGCACTGGTAAAGAATTTACCATCAGAGATACCGGTTGAAATGACTTCACTGATACCACCCTCAATCCCCGTTAAGCCAACGATGATGGCGAACAGGATACCACCGAGAAGAACGAACCCCTGAATAACGTCACTCCAGATAACACCTTCCATACCACCCAGAAAGGTGTAGATAACACAGAGTACGCCAATCGCTACCGCGATGATGTATGGGTTCAGACCGGTCATGGCTGTCAATGCCAGGGTAGGCAGGTAGATAACAATAGCCATTCGGGCAATGTGGAACAGAATAAAGACAAGACTGCCAAACACTCGCATACGGCTATCAAAGCGCTTTTCGAGGTATTCGTAAGCAGTAGTGGCATCAATCTTTCTGAAAAAAGGGATAATGTATTTGATCAGCAGTGGCATGCAGCAGGCCACAACGATCATACCAAAGGCAAAAACCCAGTTACCTTTGTAAGCGTTGCCAGGTATTGCCAGGAAGGTGATTGAACTCAGAGTGGTTGCCCAGATACTCATACCTGCAGCCCAGCCAGGTACACGTCCTCCCGCCCTGAAAAAACTGTCGGTACTTTCACCACTGGTTTTGGAAAAATAGAAACCTATGCCGAGCATTCCTGCCAGGTAGATAATTATCACTGCGTAATCGATCAGGCTCATAGCCGGTTTTCTCCCCATAGCCCGCATTTGCGGCTGCTATTTAAATGTTGTTATGTGACGCTGTGGTAGGGATTCTGGCACTTGTAAAGTAAAACTACATTGACGTGTGTCATATGTAAAAAAATATTCCACCATTCTTGTGTTATTTATTGAAATGCTGGATTTCTGGATGAAGTGAATTGGTTAAGATGTAGGCAGGAGTAAGCCTGACGTGGATTAGTGAGTCAGGCTTTGCTCAGGGGGGGTTACATGCTTTGTGACATTAATATTTTGCAGTGGGGGGCACCATTACCTGGTTCTGGGTCCGGTTCAACAACCGGAGGGGGGGTTACCACAACCGATTCGTCGTCATTCTCACAGCCTGCCAGAGTCATGGCCAGCATAATTGCCAAGCCTGCAGCTTTGATTTTGTCTCTATTTTTCATATCCAATGTTCCATTGAATGTTAAATGGTTACTACCTAAATCCTGCAAAGGTTCTTCGATCCGAAGTTGCAATATCCTGTAAATGAAG
>OODV01000377.1 GCA_900299555.1 uncultured Endozoicomonas sp. | reverse complement strand
CGAACATTAAGCTCGAAACCCAGAGCAGCATAGACTGCTTGTAGAGTCGGTAATATAAGAGAATTGGCCAGTTCAGAAGTTACACTGGAAATGCTTTATTAATTTCAGAAATAAACTTCTCAAACGTCCGTAATACCTAAGCTCTAAAGCTGAGCTTCCAATAATCAACGGTCTCTTTCTGGAGGATGGTGTTGTAGGTAAACGGGTTCATGCTCATGTCCTTATGTTTTTTGAACCTAATGTTGAGGCCTATTCCATAGTCGAGCGGTCAGTATGGGTTGGCATAGTAGATGCTTGGTCAGGTTGGGGAACACGTATCCACTTTCTGCCTTCTTGCGGTTCATCTGGGTGCATTCTTTTAAAATGACCATTAACTGTGCCACGTTGCGACCCAGCGTAGTCGCAAGAACGGCATTTATAAGGCCTCTCACCCGTGTGAGTCCGTATGTGCATTTCAAGAGAAGATTTATCACCACCTACCATTTTCCCACAACCTCGCCATGTGCATTTATGCGCTCGTATTTTTCTTTCTTTAATGGAGGGGGCTAATTCACTGGACTGCTGTAACTGCTGTAACTGCTGTAACTGCTGTAACTGCTGGTCATAAGTCTGTGGAGTTTGACCATAAAATCCAGCTAAGGGATAAAATTCGAAGGGGTGACTTGCCTGATCTGATCCTGAGGGCTGTGGACTCTGCATGACAGCAACTTGGTTTTCAGGTGTGGCTACTATGCAGCTTTTGTTCAATAGTCTTTGAAAGACAATATTTTTATCGTCTGCTTTTCGTTTCACCGATAGGCCTGATTGTTGCTCTTCAGCCATGACTCTTCCATCGGTTGAAATTGAATGAGCATGTACTTTATTGGGTCTTTCCAGTTTCTTATGAGTCTGTGCTAGTTTTTGAATTAATTGATGATATGCTGGTGTTAAAGCTTTCTCATTTAGTAGGTTCATTTTTATTAACTTTCCCTTATGAATATTCGTGTTCAGACTAATTGAAACTCTTAAAGTTCCACCAGTAGTTCGTTAGTCCCATATTTAAGTACCCCATTCATCACTCGTCCTCCTGCTTTTTTTCGATGATTTCCTGCAAAGGTTTGCCACTCTGCAGGTGGGTTATCTCTACTTCTGGAAATTTGCGCCTGAATCGTTCCAGAGCCACGTCGCAATACTCGGGGGCAAGCTCCATTGAATGCATCCGTCGTCCACTGTTCTGGGCGGCGATCAGGCTGGTGCCGGAACCGTTGAATGGTTCATAGCAGCTTTCGCCTTCGTGGGTATAGGCTTCCATCAGGTGTTGTGGCAAGGTGACCGGGAATACGGCCGGGTCGTCTATGCCGTCACCGATGCTGCCTTTCTGTCTCATGAGGCGGATAACACTGTCGGGTATTTTGTAGTCCTGAATGGGTTCCCCTGAATGCGTCCAGCCGCCTACCTCGCCATCGTTACTGCGAATACCCCCGGCATCGTTCTGGTGGCTGACCTCTCCGGCTCCCTCGCAGGGAACTATCTTGTTGGGTTTGCGCTTCTCTTTGTTGAAATGAAAAATCAACTCAAAGGCCGGAGCCATTCGACCTGCCCAATCGCCGGGCATGCCAGGGCCTTGATCCCATACGTAAAGACCAAACCGTCGCCAGCCGTCTATCCGCATGAATTCCAGCCAACCGTCCCAGTAGGGCTGCCACTCATTTTTGTGGTGTATCAATCCGAGGTTTACTAACACCTGACCGCTTTTGTGCATGGCGCTGCCGAGGGTGCTTGCTCCAAATACGCCGGTCATCAATTTGTCCCAGTCAGTGATGCCGTCGGTGGTGTAGTCTCTCTGGTTGCCATAGGGCGGGCTGGTGAAACAAAGGCGAGCCTTGCGCCCGTCCATCAGTTGCTTAACGTGGTCGGGGTTGGTGCTGTCGCCGCACATAAGTCGGTGCTGGCCTATCTGCCAAACATCGCCAGCTCTGGAAACGGCGGGTGCTCCCTGGATCTCGTCTTCTGGCTCTGATAGCAGGGCGCTGTCTTCGGGCGCTGTTGGTGGCTCTAAATCGTCCAACATGGCCAGCAGGGCGTCGTTGTCAGTATCGACCTGCCCTAATAGCTGCTGCAGGGTGTCGGCGTCGGTCTCTGCCAATGCACTGATAGGATCAAGGGTTGCCAGGGCGAGCTTTTCTTCCGCTTCGCTTAAATCCACGTAGATAACCGGCACTTCTTTCGCTTTGTGCTTTCTGGCCAGCTCCACTCTCAGGTGTCCATCAATCAACCGCCCGGTGCGCTGGTTAACGATGACTTGCTGAATCCATCCAAGGTCGTCCAGTACGCCTTCCATTACTTCCTGTTGTGCCGGTGGATGTCGTCGCCAGTTGTCCGGGTTCATCATCAGCTTTTCGGGGCTTTCCATACCGCTGCCGGTGATGCGTTGCTTCCATGCCATGCTGTTTATCCTTTGAATGCTGAGCCGTTCTGATGTTTTGCCTGTTGCCCGGCGAAGGCCTGCCACCGCCGGATAATCACGTCGCAATAGGCCGGGTCAATTTCCATCAACCTGGCTTGCCTTCTCAACTTCTCGCAGGCGATGAGGGTACTGCCGGAGCCGCCGCATAAATCCAGCACCGTGTTCTGTCGTGCGCTGCTGTTGCGGATCATGTGAACAATCAGGTTGACCGGCTTCATGGTGGGGTGTTCATCGGATCGGGAGGGTTTGTCTTCTTTGATCACGCTGGTGTTCAGCTGGTTGCGAAGCTGCCGGCAATAGTTAACCAATGACGCCTTCTCCATGTTCTTGAAGTCGGGTTCCTCATCAAGCACCGTGGACTTGTTGAATTCGCCATACCATGAGTGAGCGACTCCTGGCTTCCAGCCGTATAAAATCGGTTCGTGCTGCCAGTTGTAATCCTGCCTGCCCAAGGCAAAAACATTTTTCACCCAGACGATGCACTGCTTCAGTAAAAATCCGGATTCAACCAGTGCGCTGCGGAAGTTCACGCCTTCGCTGTCGGCATGAGCCACGTAGATGGGGCCGCCCAGTTTTGTCCACAGGCAAGCGGCGGTGAATAAGTCCCGCAAGAATTCCCTGAATTGAGCATCGCCCATCTGGTCGTTCTGGATGGTGAGGGCGTCTTTGGTTTTGCCTTCGTAAGCCACGTTGTAGGGTGGGTCGGTCCACACCATGTCCACTTGCTGCGATTGCACCAGCTGCTCCACCTGCTCAGGGTCAGTACCGTCACCGCACATCAGACGGTGGACTCCTAAAATCCAAATATCACCGGGCTTGCTGATCACGGTGCCTTGGGGATCCGGACAATCATCGTCATCGGTGAGCCCGTCTTCGGGTTCGTCCAGCAACTCTCCGGAGGCGAGGCTTTCCAGCAGGCCGTTCAAATCATCGCTCTGGACTTCCAACCCTTCGAGCAAGGTGTCCAGCATGGCCTGATCGGTTTCGGCCATAGCCGACAACGGATCAATCGTAGCCAGTGCCAGTTTTTCTTCTGCCTCGGACAGGTCAACGTAAATCACCGGCACTTCGGTTTCGCCTTCCCGCATGGAAAGCTCCACTCTCAGGTGGCCATCTACCAGATGGCCAGTACGTTGGTTAACGATCACCTGTTGAATCCAGCCGATCTCATCAAGGGCTCCCTTGAGGGCATCCTGCTGGCTCTTTGGGTGGATGCGCCAGTTCTGCGGGTTAGCCAGTAACTGCTCAGGGTTCTCCTTACCCTGGCCGACGATCCGGTCCTGCCACTTGCTCATGCTTCCTCCCTGGCTGTAGATATGCCCATGGCTTTCAGTCGGCTCAGATATTGCGCTCGGCCTCCCTGTGGATTAATGCCCTGCTGCTCCATAACCTGCTGCTGAATCTGTTCGTTGTGGTGCATGCTTTTCTCGAATGGAGTCAGTTCCACGTTCTGGTGTTCCAACGCTTCCACGGGCTGCTCGCTACCAGTGATGAACATACGCATGACCACTCGCTGGTATTCCTTCTCAAATCGTTTTTTTATGGTGCGCTGCTCATCCAGACTGGTGGCGTTTCGTATGTCGAACCACTTGGTGTACTGACCAGCGATAAATACTGCCCGGTGTGACCAGCTATGCTGCAAAGGCTCATGACTGTGGTTCTGCACTTCCTGCCAGGCGTCGTAAGCATCGGGCATCCCGAAGTCTTCAGGCTTTGGTTTGCACAGGTTTACCGTGGCGGCGATGTTGGGAAACTTCCACGCCTTCGGGTCATCGCACATAGCCTGAGTGAGCTTTTTGAATCCGGCGTCCATCTGGGGTCTGTTCAGTTCTGTAATGCACTCGCCCCATTCCTCGTAGGCATCCTGCAGTGCTTTTCCGTTGGGGTATTGAACCTTGAACGATGCACCATAAACCCGGCCGAGTCGGTTGAAAAAATACCGAATTTTTTTGTCTTCCAGAGTCAGGCTTTCAGCACTGGTCCCAGACTTCATCCGGTGTGCCGGAGAGTGGGGTAAATGTGCTTTGTCCATGCTGACCACGTTGGTAGGTTTCTCGGTTGGCATCCATGCTCTCCCGGTTGATAGCGTTGTGGATAAAACGGTCGATCTGGTCGGCATTTTTGAAAATTACATGCAGGCCGTCGTACCGCTGACCCCGGTCGTTGTCGCCCATGTTGTGGGGGGTGAAGCTGCAGCCCAGGATGGCGGTTTTCAGGTCGTTGGCTGCATAGCCAGTCTTGAGGGCATTGCGGATCAGTTTCCGACGCTTGTCGTCCAGCTTGGCATTCGGGTGATCCATGATGGTTTGCCAGTACTGGAAAATTTCATCGATGGCTTTGGCTTGTTTTTTCTGGTTGTGTGCTTTGGCTTTGGGATCGGTTTCTTCTGGCAGCGACTCACCGGATAAAATCAATTCACCGGTTTGCTCATCGGCGTCGGGTCGAGTGTCAACTCGACAAGGGTCTTTTGAATTACTGTTACTGTTATATCTACTGTTACTGTTACTGCTACTGGTTTCAAAAGGGTTTCTAAAGGGTTCTGAAAGGGTTTCGGAACGGTTTAATAAGACTTCCTTTTCATGCTCATAGTCAGCTAATAACTCATTGAATTTCTGACTTAATTTTTCATCTTTATTACTAAGGGAATTCACTGCTTCCAAAAGATACGACAGCGGTTTGTCAAAACCATCGATTGTCTTTGGAATTCTCGCCATTAATTTAATGATGGCTTTAATCTGGTTCGGATTTTCGGGGGCATTGAACTTTAAAAAGTTGTTAATAACGATCCACTGAGAATCTTTTTTAACCGTTAAGAAACCCTTTTGAAACAGTTTAGAAAGGGTTTCGTGTACTTCTTCAAGTGTCCATTTAAGCTCTCCCATAATCGTTTCTGGCAATATGCGAATAACACCAGTCATGTCGCCTGTCGGGTGTGTCAGCAAATAAAGTGCAAGCAGCTTCTCCTTATCGGGCATCTGATACACCGTGTCGTTCCACCAAAACTGGCAGAACACCTTTCCGTAATCTCGCATCTTTATGTCCTTCTAAATCAATGAAAGCGGGAGGCGGCCTTTTACCTCCCGGCTTTGGTGAGGCAGTTTGTCCTCTGCCAACGCTCACCAGCATTTTTTTTGGCGAAAGGAGTTGCTGGCACGTCTGCGGGTGTTATGTGCGCCACCGCCCGCTGGGCTACTGTGCAATCGTTTAACCCTGTCGTTTTTGTGCAGCCTGGATCAGGTAAGGAGCCACGTTCTTAATGGCTCGCTCTCCAAATAGAAACCCAAGCACCAACAAGTTGATAACTATCAGGGCTGACTGCTGCTGTTCTGAAAGGTTCCACCGGGTAAACCATTGGTAGTCCAGGTAAAGGGTGAAAAAGCCCCATATAGGGCGTTGGCAGCCTCTGGCAAACAGAACCAGATGGCCGATGATGGGAAGTGTTTTCAGGTCTTTGGCGGTGCCTTCCAGCTGGCTGACCCGTTCAGTGATGGCTTGTTCTGCCTTGAGCAATGCAGTGTCAGCCTGATGGCGTTTCTCCTGCTCAAGCCGCTGAAGCTCCATGTAGATTTTGCCCTTTTGTTCCAGGGTCATATCCGGTGGGAAGTACGTTTTAACGGCGTCGTACAATGTGTCAGCCAGTCCACCGCTTAGGGTGTTGACCAGGGTGCTGGCGATTTTGCTGAAGCTCATACGCTGTCCTTGCGTTGTGTTCTGAATGGTTTAGTGAATAACCCGGTGGGGTACGCCTTCCTTTTCCCAGGTGATGCCGGTGTCGATTAACCAGTCGCTGTAGGGCTGACACCCGAGTTCGTGGTGGATCAGGGCTTTGATAAGGGGGTTGAGCAGAGGGTTAATGCCCATGGGCAGGCGCTGGTATTCAGAGAGCCCAATGCGCTGGCAAACGCTTCTGACATAAGCATCGGTGTCGTTTTCATTGGGCGGTGCCCAGCGGTTGATGATGTCTCGCAGGCTTCTCAGCTGATGCTTGTGGTAGTAATTAATCAGAACTCTTGCCATTGCCCGGAGGCCATACTCGGGCGACAGAAACTGGCAGAAGGCATCATCAGTCTGGGTCGGCTTTAAACCTAACCAGTCATCGCCGTGGCGGATGTTGCCGGGGTTGTTATTCCGCCAGCCTCGTATGTTTCTCAGTTCGTTCATGTCACTTCCCTGTTGCCTGATGAGTACCGTCTTGCCGTTCCTGAATTCCGTTCCAGGTGTCGTACAGTTTCAGGCCGACCAGCAGTGCGCTGGCGATGGCGGCGACCACCGTTCCTATGAAAAAGAGCTTTCTGACCTCTTCACCTAATTGCTGCACCAGGCTGTGGGTCTCTTTGCCTTCTTCCTTGATCTCGGTGATGTCCTTATTCATGGCCGTAAACTGCACCTCCAATTGGCTCACCGTGTGCTCCAAAGAGTTCACCCTGGGTGGGGTATGTTCCAGCTCGGTCACCCGGTGTTCCAGTACCGCCATGCCTTTTTCCATCTGGGCTATTCGTTGTTCGCTCATCGCCTCGTCCCTGAAGGTAGCTCTGGACGCCTGTCCTGAGGTGGCGGCATGTCAGACCGTAGCGGGGAAAGTTATCGCCCTGGACGATCTTGCGTATGGTGCGCTCAACCAGTCCGAATCGTTGACCGATGGATTGCTTATGCTCTCCTGCCCATACGGCCTGCCTGATTTCTTCATTCCGAATGCGGGTAGCCATCTGTTGGGGGATATACAGCAGCATTCCGCCAAATCGGGAGGCCAGCTTTTGGGCGGCGTCCATGCCAATCACTGTTACTATGGGCGATTCTTCGCTGGGATTTGATGCGATATATTTCCGCTGTCCACCTAATACCCGTTCCAGTTTGAGGGTGGTTTCCTTGCCGATCAGCTCGATGATTTCCGGCTCGCTGTTCACGGGGTCTTTCCGTATCGGGCGATTAAAATGGCATCCGCCCGGTTGTGATCTTTCTTTCTTGTGAGTGGGGCTGCGGGATAAAGCTCTAAGGCACGGGTTCTGGACACGTCTTTTTCTTTGTTGATGAGGTTGGCTCTGCGCTTCCAGGTGACCGGGGTGATATACGTCAGCGGTAGGTTAAGGGTGCTGACCACGCCTTCAATGGCACCGAAGCTGCGCCCCATATTGAACATGGAGGTGACGCCCTGTTTGGGCATGGCGTTGACTTTTTCCAGATAGACCATCGCTATCCGGTCCGCCTGTCCTTCCCAGTGCTTGAGAATGTTGGCCATGCCAAAGGTAAAGATGCGCTGCTTCTTGCCTTCGCTCACGGTGGGAAAGTCCATAACATCATGCAGCTCAAGGGTATGGGCATTTAATGCGGCTATTGCGCCGGTGATACCGGGGTCTATACCAATCACCAATTCCATTCCGCTTCCTTGCTGAACGCATTAGTTGTTAATTAACTGCCTGTCTATTTTCGTACTGCCCATTGCATGAAACGTTTAATTTCTGTCGTTGTTGTGTTTAAAGATTTTTTAAACGCCGCTTGCGTTAAATTACCATGCTAGCGTTTACTGTCAACCATAGAGAAGTTGTTTAATATTTGTCACGTCATGCGTACTCTTTTGAATCAGTTTTTTTATGCTGCTGGCGGGTTGATTTATTAAACGTCAGGCTTTACGGTAAATATCAGCTCCACTCTTTTCTTGCGTTTTCATTCGCTGTAGTGGGGTCGCTCTAATGGATTGGGAGTTGATTGCATGTCTACACTTGCTGATCGCTTGAAGCTCGTTCGCAAAGAACGAGGCCTCAGCCAGGCTGCCCTGGGTGAAGCTGTGGGTTCACGCCAAAGCAGCATTAACGACATCGAGTCCGGACGCAATAAATCATCCATCTATCTGGTAAAGATCGCTCATGCTCTGAACGTTGACCCTGTCTGGTTGGAAAATGGATCAGGAAACGTTAATGGCATGTCGGTCAATATCGTCGGTCAGGGGGCTCTTTTGCCGAATTATGAACCGAGAACGATAGTGGACTTTGCGACTGGACGGTTTGTTGATAATGATCGATGTGACGCTTTGTATCGTTGCCCTTCGAAGCATTCTGATGCGGCGTTTACGACGATTTTGAAGCATCCACGAGATGAGTTAGCACAAAATGCGGTTCTGTATTTTGAGCCATTCTGCACTTATCAAAATGGTGATGTGGCGATGGTCGTATTTCCTGACAGTGGGAAATGTGACGTTTATCGTTTGGTATCTCATAACAACCGGGCTTTTATCCAGTCAATGGATGCTCGCATTGATCCTGCATTTCGTTCCTCAGAATGTCGGTTGCGTTGTTCAAAAGGAGGAGAAGTTTTCTTCACGCAATCTAATGATGACGAAGCTCTGCCTGAAGTGGTTTTGGCAGGTAAATTATTCTTTGTAGCAATACCGATCGATTAATCCCTGAAGTTTGTTTGTAGGATGCGGTTTCGACTGGATACGGATATTTAGGAGATATGCATTTTATGAAGTCTGATTCTGTAAATTCGGTATGGTTTAATTCGGAAAACCATCACCTGCTGGTTGATGTAACAAAGCCAGTTAAACCCGGTGATCTGGTGGTCGATTTAAACGTTTCCGAAGAAACCAGTAATGGCTCTGGTGATCTGGTGGTGAAGCTTCGTCAATTGGATGCTGATGAGAAATGCAGCGTCATTCTTGGCAAGGCCACTCATATTGCCCGTCATTTTCCGTTTGACTGAATCAGTGGTTTAAAGAGGGCGTGTTCTGCGCCCTTTTTAACCCCCTGATTTAAACGCACAGCCGCTTGAATAAGTGGCCAGTCCGTCTAAGGTGGACATAGTACAACGTCAAACGAACAATGAAACGGTGATAAGGAGATCACAATGAAGCTAGGAATCTATGACAACCTGCCAGAAATGGACTACCACGGGGGCGAGGGTCTCTCTGCCTCCACACTGGTCGAAATGGGCCGTTCCCCTGCTCATTGCAAGGCCAAGCTCGATGGCTACCGAGATAAGCGCACACGGGCGCTGGAAATTGGTCAGGCGCTGCATTGTGCGGTGCTGGAGCCTGAACGCTTCCCTTCTGCCTATATAGAGGCACCCAATCCCCTCGATCCCCAATATGAAGGGGTCATCGCCGTAGCGGATACCAAGCTGAAAGAGCACTGCAAAACACTCGGTATCTCTGGCTATTCCAAGCTGAAAAAGGATGACCTGAAAAAGGCCATTCTGGAGGTAGCTCCGGATACCCGGTTCTGGGATGACATGGTGGCTGAGGTGGGGGCGAATGCCACGATACTCTCTGAAAATGACATGGATCTGTGTCGTGGCGTGATGGATTCCATCTCTGCCCATGAAAAAGCATCCAAGGCGTTTTCTAAAGGGGTTGCTGAGCGATCAATCTATTGGGAGGACGCTGATACCGGTATTCTGTGTCGTGGTCGAATGGACTACTACCGTGAAGACCTTGGTATCGTCTTTGATCTCAAATCCTGCCTTGATGCCCGCTATAGCAAATTCCAAAAAGACATCCTCAATTACCACTACCACCAGAAAGCCTCATGGTATCTGGACGGGTGTCGGGCGTTGGGTATGCCTGCGAATGGCTTCGCATGGCTGGCTATCGAAAAGGAGCAGCCCTACGCCATAGGCCTTTATATGGCCAGCGATGAAATGCTGCAGCTGGGTCGCTTGGAAATGCGCTCTATGCTGACTCAGTTTGCTGACTGCCAGCGTTCGGGAATCTGGCCGGGCTATCCCGACGAATTCTGCACCATCGAGTTGCCTGAATGGGCACGAGCCGCTTAATCGTCTGTCTGAATAAGGAGTTCTGTTATGGCAGGGAATGCTAAAAAAACACCGGCAAAGCAGCCGGTACAAAAGAAAGAAAAGGTTGCTGACGGTGGCCAGCTCACCATCAAAGACCTGTTACGTCAAAACAAGAATACCATCGCCCAGTCACTGGAAAATACGCCGCTAACACCGGAGCGTCTGCTGAATGTCTGCATGACGGAAATTCGCAGGACGCCAAAACTAAGGGAATGCTCACAGGCGTCCCTGCTGGGTTCGGTTATTCAATCGGCGCAGCTGGGTCTCGAGCCCGGCTCTGCCCTGGGGCATTGCTATCTGATCCCTTTCTTCAATAGAAAGCTGGGCGGTCTCGAATGCCAGTTCATGCTGGGCTATAGGGGCATGCTTGCTCTGGCTCGACGTTCTGGCGCTATTGTGAATATCGATGCTCGGGTGGTCTTTGCTGCGGATGAATTCGATCTGCTCTATGGCACTGAAACCCGAGTTATCCACAAGCCTCGCCTGAATGGTGACCGTGGCGGTGTGCTCGGGGTTTATGCCGTGGCTCAGCTGCAGGGCGGTGGCTCTCAGGTGGAATATATGACCGTTGAGGAGATCATGAAAGTGCGTGACTCCTCAAAAGCCAAAAACGACGGGCCTTGGCAGACGCATTTTGAAGAGATGGCAAAAAAGACCGTGGTTCGTCGTCTGTTTAAATATCTACCGGTTTCTATTGAAGCACTCACTGCGGTCGGTCTGGATGAACGGGCGGACGCAGGCCTGTCTCAACATAACGAGGCGCTGCTGCGTAACGATGACGGCGGTGTCGTGGTGGATATGGATACCGGTGAAATCATCGACGGCGCTGTCTCCAATGCTGCAGATCTGAATAAGGCACTTTGATGGGTGCCTCCTCTTTAAAGGGTAATCTTATGGATGAGAATGTTTATGTTGTGTCGTTTGGCACGAATCAATGGATGTTGAACTCTGTGGAGGATGCGGTATTGCTGCTTAAATTGCTGACAAAAGCGCAGCCAGTGTATGAAACCTTTCAGGGAGGTCAATTTGTTATCCAGCACTCAGAGGTGGATAGCAAGCCTGAATTAAAGGTGCGTACTGTTTCCGATATCGATGGCGAGCATTTATAAGGGAGGATGTCGGGTGATGAAGTGGGTAAAGCTAAATCGTTATTACGAGCTTTCTGGTGATACTCAGGATGCATTTTATAAGAAAAAAAACCGGGGCCTCTGGCGTGAAGGGAAAGAGTTCCGCACCGCAGCTGATGGTGCGACCTGGGTCAACCTTCATGCTGTGGAGGCCTGGGCAGAAAAGAGCAGGCATGTTCGATAACAGTGATTCCAATAAAAAGAGAGGTGCAGTATGGATTTATCTCACATCGAAACGCCACCCGGCATCGAGGTACGCGCATTTAAAAAATACGTAACGGTCAGGCTGGTCTTCTACTACAAAAAAGAACGCTGTCGTGAGAATTTTTCCAATCGTTCATGGCCTGACAACAATTCCACAGCTATCAGTAAATTTGAAGCCGCCATCAAACGGGATGTATCAGCACCTCACCAGTTGCTCTCTCGGGTTCGCCATGACCTATCAAAGGAAGACTTTGATTATGGTGCTCACTTTCCCGATTCTCCCAATAATGAAAGGTTCGCTCCTGAGAATAAAACGCATCGTACCGTGGGAGACTATTTGCGTGACTGTATTGCTCGCTCAAAGAAGAGGGTTCGTCCAGTCACGCAGAAAAATTATAAAAAGATTATCGACAATCAGCTGATTCCTGAATTTGGCCATTTACTGGTGACTGATCTGACACCCGGTATTATCCGTGACTGGGTCTTTGAAAAAAGTCATATGTGTAAACGCAAAACCATCAGTAATATCCTGTCGCCTTTTAAGATGGCGCTCGATGATGCGGTGATGGACAGGGCTATTTCTGAAAACCCGGTTCGGCAGTTGAATCTGGATACCATCATTACTGTCGAATCCCGACAGAGTGAATTTCAGGTTGACCCGTTTTCGGAGGATGAAATGGCCATTTTGCTCGATCACATGACTGACCAGGTGCATAATCTTTTTCAGTTCGCCTTTTATACCGGCATGCGTACCAGCGAGCTGCTTGCACTGAAGTGGGAAAAAATCGATTTTGTGAACCGTGAGATTCTGGTGGATGAGGCGATGGTGGATGGTCACACTGATCGGTTGAAAACTGCGGAGAAAGGGGTTTCATCCCGAAAAATTCTGATGCTGGATCAGGCGCATGAGGCGCTACTTCGTCAGAAAGCCCATACTTTCCTTGAGGGTGAGTTCGTCTTTCATCACCCGTTGAAAGGTCGGCACTGGATGAATGATTCCGAAGTTCGAAAATTTGCCTGGACGCCTGCCATCAAGCGAGCCGGTTTGCGCTATCGAAATCCGTACCAAACTCGGCACACTTATGCCCATATACTGATTCTAGATAATGAAAACCCTTGGTGGATTGCCAATCAGCTCGGCCATTCCGGTATCGATATGCTGAACCGTCACTATGGCGGCTGGCTGGAAAAATCCGCAGAGAAATATCATCCCAAGCACCGCTTTAATGGTGGCCAGTCGCTCTCTGCCACTCAGTAACTCTTCTTCTCTATATTTTGCTTTCTCTGCTTTTTTGGTGCTGCTCTGGTTGGGTAGCTGCTCTCTTTTTTGTTCTGGCTGGCTTTATCAGTCTCCCCCGTTGCATTTAACAATGACTGAGCAACTGTAGGACAATTGTGGATATCAAAGGTATTAAATATACAAACATTTGCTATTTACAAACGACAGTCATAATTTTAGGGAGTCACTCCTCAGATGTAGCGTCTGTTAGATTTATTTTGAAGGTGTGACCGGAAGCGTAGCGTCCAATCCCGTCCGGCTTGACGCTGGTCTCGAGCCTTTCCCTCTGGCTGTAAAAGTTTTCCTGACGCGGAGATGGAAACATGGCGCGGTGGGCGTCACGTGACGTAACACCAACGAAACCAGTGATTCCCACTGGAAAACACAGAGAAAAAAAAGACTTGGACGAGAAACTGTAATGGAATAGGACCATAACTGGAA
>OODV01000358.1 GCA_900299555.1 uncultured Endozoicomonas sp. | reverse complement strand
CTAAATCGGTAACCCTTTTCTTTTTTTGAAAAGAAATGTCAGATTAAGTCTGAACTACTCCAGATAAAGGGGAGATACAACTATTTGGAAATGTTATTTCAATATGGATAAAATTTTAACCGAAATCGTTTCTGCCATTTTTTTGTGCTGCATTGCTTGCCAGTGAACACCTTCAGTTGGACAGGATTCAACAACAGAGCCCGCATTAAAAAAATTACAATTTAATTCATCTGCCCGTAATGCATAGCACTCAGCCAGCTCTTTTGATTTTTTCTCTGCACCAAGAAACATATCTTTATGATGACCCACCTCTTTAACTACGGGGGGAGCAACCAGCAGAACCTCCGGGTGCTTATTGGTACACAGAGGGATGAACTGATAGACCTCTTTAACCAGTCGAGCAGCACCACGGGATATGTCACTGGCTGAAAGACCAAAGCGGTGTTTTAGATCATTAGTACCTAACATAATAACGACAAGATCCGGGTGATGAGACTCCAGACATGGCCTTAAATATTTCAAACCATTTTTATTTCCCTCAAAAGGGTCATCAAAAACAGTGGTCCTTCCGGGCTGGCCTTCTTCAATGATATGCCAGTCATCAGGGAGCAAACCTCTTAACAACGCAGGCCATCGTTCCTGATGACTGTACCTGTGATGTTCTCCGGGTATGGCGCCCCAGGTATTTGAATCACCAAAGCAAAGAATCGTTTTCATTTAAATCCAATTTAAGAATGGTGGTAAGAACTTGATTGTTTGGTTCCGTATCAATGATTGTAAGAAAGGGTCTCTATCAGATTTTCCTTTATATTCTGTTTTTTTTCATTGAGCCTGATCACTCATTTTGAGTCAGAAAACTTAAAATTCTTCGGTTATCGATTATGGCTAACTCAGAGAAAAGGTGAGGCTTGGTGAAGGTTCAAAAGAGTTGATGGCTATAAATTAAACTGAAGTCTGCTACTATGCCAGTCTTTTGTTCTGTACTGCCATGGCTTTTATTGAAGTTGTCTGTATTCACTGTCGTAAACCTGATGATATTGTCAGAAATGGAAAGGCCAGATCAGGGCTCCAAAGGTTCCTATGCCGAAGTTGCAACAAGACCTTTCAGCTGGATTATCTCTACAACGCTAACCAACCAGGTATACATGACAGGATTGTCCGGCTAACCCACAATGGCTCTGGTGTCAGAGACATTGAGCGATACCTCAATATCAGCCGAACCACTGTCATCGCCCACTTAAAAGACTATCGCCGCCAGCAGTAACAGAGTTTCCATTCAAGAATGCGAAGGTTAAGTTGATCTGCGAAATGGATGAACAGTGGTCATTCGTGGGCAGTAAGAAAAATCAACGCTGGCTCTGGTATGCCTGGGAGCCACGCTTCAAGCGGATAATTGCCCATGCATTTGGTCGCCGAACGGATGCGACAC
>OODV01000352.1 GCA_900299555.1 uncultured Endozoicomonas sp. | reverse complement strand
GCTGCGAGGCCTGGAACAATCTATGCGGCGAAGCTGGACGTCTATTCAGTTTATGCTCTCGCCAGTGGGCAGTTATACAGTAGTTAGAAAAGGCAATTGGTATTAGTAATAGCTGTCAATTTCATGCTTTCCTGCGTGATGAAGAGGGCGTTGTCATGAATGCGTTTAACCGACACGTAAACGCCAAAACGGCTGATGGTAGCCTGTCCATTAAGCGGAAAGATGACCAACATGAAATGCCAACTTATGAAATATTCAGAAGCAAAACCAAAGCCGATATGGATTCTGATGAACGATGTTACATTACTTTACTGGGCAGACAGAATATAAATAATAGTGAGATTGGCAAAATCACTATCAAGCCAGAAAAACATTCATGGTTTGTGGAAGCAGGTCGGGTCTCCATAAAGGAAAATAGCGGGACAGACAAGCCGCTGGGCACTTTAATGATGGTAAGCCCGAATAATGTTCATTTGATTAAAGAGAATGAGGCGGGGGAACGGAATAGCCCTGATGCGCAGGACCAAAAAATCCCTCAACTGCTGGAAATGATTCCTGCTAGTTGTAGACAAGCCTGTCTCTATAAACAATATGAAATCCCGGGGATGCCAGGGCCCGTTGGCAATAATTCTGACCCGGATTCAGCCAATTGGCCTTTGCTGGATGGTTTTGGGGAGAAATACATCGGAGATAAAGAGGGATTACCAAAATCCGTACAAGGTGTGGTCAACGATATGGGCAGTTTGGCTGAGGTTATTGCCTCTATGCATGAAAAAGGGATAGCTCACGACGATATCAAACCTGGCAATCTCTGCAGAATTGATGGCAGGGTTGGGCCAGGCAATCCGGAAAGATTCAGTGTGGTTGGAGTGCATCCAGGGCCTGATAGGCTGGGAGAAAAACGGTTTACTTTTTATAACAATGCCTGGCATGCACCAGAGTTGCGCTTTCCGGGAGAGGCCGATGATAAACATGTCTGGCCGGAACCAGAATGCCGTTTTCAGAGAGAGACTGGTCAAAAAGACAATATTCAAGCCCTGGCAGTATACACCCGCAACCAAAGAGGGGGATGTCTGGTCTTTCGGTGTTTTACTGGCGGTAATGATCTATCGTATCCCGGGGGGCAAGGCTTTGCTGGAGAAAGAGGGAGTGCTGCAGTTATCACTGTTTGATTATATGACTGAGTCTGGCCTGTTTAGTGACGGAGTCTTTCATGAGGGCTGTGAAAAATTCCTGTCGGATAAGCGAAGCCTGCTGGAACTGAATCTGCCTAAACAGGGATGCCTGTCTGAAGAGGATGATACAACAGGGTTACCAGAAAATGCTGAAAAACTCAGTCAACTTGTGGCTCTGGCAAAAGACTGTACAGGCCCTGATCCTAAGAACCGTCCCAGTGCAGAAAGTGTGTATAAGAAGCTGGGTGAAATAAAATAAAGTGATCGTGAGAACGCCGCCTTTACACCGGTGGCGGATAGGTTGTCATGATATTCAGTGGTGTGAGCCGACACTCTGGTAAGATCGTCGGCTGCCTGTTTCAGGATCGGTTTAGTTGAATCCGCGGGCTTTCAATAAAGCCGCTTTAAAATCAACCTCCACATCCTTGGCAATACCTGGAATCATGGCATCCGGTGCTTCACCCTTCATTTTCAGATGATAGATCAGCAGGTCATCCGTCACTTCATTCAGGGGGCCTTTGTGGCCAGCTTCTGCAGCCAGGGTTTCGATGATCTGAACCAGGTTCAGATGACCCTGCTTTTGCCACTCAGGGGTGAGGAGTTCAATCAGTTCGTTAATTCTGTGGCAGCTCATACATCAGTTCTCAACAAAATGGTATAAGCAGCCTGGGGGAGGGCTGCTTATGATTAGCATCGTTATAAATACAATGAGGCTTTTGCGGATAGAGTCAAAGGATGATGTTTTTTATGTCGTCATCCTTACGATCCAGATAGTGGCTGGATTGAATACGGCGGATTGTACGGGATTTGCCACGAACTACCAGGGTTTCAGTTGTCGCGATATTGCCCTTGCGCATGATGCCTTGCAGCAGGTCGCCCTTGGTAATGCCTGTGGCAGAAAAGACGACGTTATCGGAGCTGGCCATATCATTCAGTTTGAGGACTTTGCCTGGTTCAACTCCCATCTCCCTGCATCGTTCAGCCTCCAGCTTGCCAGCTTCAATGTTCTCAGGAGTTTCTCCCTTGGCCTGATCCCTGGTGACCAGCCGACCATGCATATCACCACCCAGGGCACGAATCACGGCAGCTGAAACAACACCTTCAGGGGCTCCGCCAACACAGTACATCAGATCAACGTCGCTGTCTGGCATACAAGTCAGAATAGAGGCGGCTACGTCACCGTCAGGAATGGCGAATACCCGAACCCCCATGTTTTGCATCATGTTAATAGCAGCATCATGTCGAGGTTTAGCAAGCGTGATGACTACCAGACTTTCAATGGGCTTGTGCAGGGCGCGGGCAACATTCTGGATATTTTCCTTCAATCCGAGGTTCAGATCGATAACGCCTCTGGCTCCCGGGCCGCAGACTAGCTTTTCCATATACATATCAGGGGCTTTCAGGAAGGAGCCTTTCTCGCCAGCGGCAAGTACCGCTATGGCATTATTTTGCCCCATGGCGGTCATGCGTGTGCCTTCAATCGGGTCTACTGCAATATCAATGTGTTCGCCGGTTCCTGTGCCCACTTTTTCGCCAATATAGAGCATTGGGGCTTCATCGATTTCACCTTCGCCGATTACGATCTCACCGTTCATGGAAACCTTGTTCAGCATGGTGCGCATCGCTTCGACAGCTGCGCCGTCAGCTGCATTTTTATCACCACGGCCAAGCCATTTATAACCTGCCAGGGCGGCGACTTCGGTGACTCGTGAAAATTCGATTGCCAGTTCGCGTTTCATTGAGTTTTAAACTTTAAAGGTGAGTGTGGAGGCGACTTTAGCATATCTGCGGATGCACTGGCATAGATACTGGTACGGTTGCTATCAGGTGTGCGTTTTTATGATTTATGAAATCGAAAGAATTGTTGTTAGTCATTGGTTTATCTGTGTTTTTTGAAGCGAATATGTTATTTTTTACAGGTAGTTGATCTTTAGATCTAATACTGTTCCCCTATTTTTCAGGCTACTCTGAGGCTAGTTGTTTAAAGAATTACTCCGAATAAATGGCCTGTTTATCAAATATTGGGTGATTCCGCGTGTTTTATGGCTGAATCCCCTACTTGACGTTGCTTTCTCTGATCCGTAAAATTTCTGCGCTTTATTTTGCCCTTGGTCCACTTCTTGTGAGCAGCTTGTGAACAAGTAGTGATGGGGCGCTGCATAAGCCGGTTAGTGCCGGCTTTTGCTGTTTAAAGCAGGAGTTTGGGCTGCTAATTCCTCTGACAGTTCAGATTCAACACTTAGAAACGGTTCTCGAATAGAGATTGGAGTTTGCTGAATGGCAACAATTAACCAGCTGGTGCGCAAGCCCCGTAAGCGCAAGGTTAGAAAAACGGACGTGCCTGCGCTGCAGGCCTGTCCTCAGCGTCGTGGCGTATGTACTCGTGTGTACACCACTACCCCTAAGAAGCCGAACTCTGCGCTGCGTAAAGTATGTCGTGTGCGCCTGACTAACGGCTTTGAAGTGACTTCCTACATCGGTGGTGAAGGTCACAACCTGCAGGAGCACAGTGTTGTGCTGATCCGTGGCGGTCGTGTAAAAGACTTGCCAGGTGTTCGTTATCACACCGTTCGCGGTAGCCTGGATACTCAGGGTGTTAACGACCGTAAGCAGGGCCGTTCCAAGTACGGTACCAAGAAGCCTAAGTCTTAATCGCCTGATTAGCTTAAGTTTCCGTCTGTAATGCTTGAAAGAGCGATATGGGCAAAACACTCGAAAGAGTCAGAATTTAATATCAGGTTGATGAGAGTAAGGCCAGGTCAGAGTGCTTTCTTCGTTTAAAGTTACTGAGGATCCTGGATTACCTGAAGACCGACGTAGAGGGCTTATCAATGCCAAGAAGACGCGTAGTCGCTAAGCGCGACGTATTGCCAGATCCTAAGTTTGGTAATAAAACACTCACTAAATTCATCAACCACGTGATGGTTAGCGGTAAGAAATCTGTCGCTGAGCGGATCGTTTATGGTGCTCTGGACGTTGTTCTGGAACGCACCAGCAAGGAGCCTCTGGAGCTGTTCGAAAAAGCTCTGGAAACTATCGCTCCAATGGTAGAGGTTAAGTCCCGCCGTGTCGGTGGTGCGACTTACCAGGTGCCTGTTGAAGTTCGTCCTGCTCGTCGTACCGCTCTGGCGATGCGTTGGCTGGTAGACGCTGCGCGTAAGCGTGGTGAAAAGTCCATGAAGCTCCGCCTGGCTGGAGAACTGATGGATGCTGCCGAAAGCAAGGGCGCGGCTGTTAAGAAGCGTGAAGACGTGCACCGTATGGCTGAAGCCAACAAGGCATTCTCCCACTACCGTTTCTAAGTATCAGAGGATTGAATCGTGGCCCGTAAAACCCCGATCAACCGCTATCGCAACATTGGTATCTGTGCCCATGTTGACGCGGGTAAGACAACTACTACAGAGCGTGTACTGTTTTACACCGGCCTGAGCCATAAAATCGGTGAAGTTCATGATGGTGCTGCTACCATGGACTGGATGGAGCAGGAGCAGGAGCGTGGTATTACCATTACTTCTGCAGCCACTACCTGTTTCTGGCGCGGTATGGATGCTCAGTTTGATGAGCACCGCGTTAACATCATCGATACCCCAGGGCACGTTGACTTTACTATCGAAGTAGAGCGTTCTCTGCGTGTTCTTGATGGCGCAGTCGTTGTACTGTGTGGCTCTTCCGGTGTTCAGCCACAGACTGAAACCGTATGGCGTCAGGCTGACAAGTACGAAGTTCCTCGTATGGTCTTCGTAAACAAAATGGACCGTACTGGTGCTGATTTCGAAATGGTTGTCAGCCAGCTGCGTGAGCGCCTGAGCGCCAACGCTGTACCAATGCAGATGACCATCGGCGCTGAAGATGACTTCAAAGGCGTGGTTGATCTCGTGAAGATGAAGTCCATCATCTGGAACGAAGAAGACCAGGGCATGACCTTCAAATACGAAGACATTCCTGCCGATATGGAAGAGCTCTGTGCAGAAATGCGTGAGTACATGGTTGAAGCCGCTGCTGAAGCCACTGAAGAGCTGATGGAAAAGTACCTCGAAGAAGGTGATCTTTCCGAAGAAGAGATTAAGGCCGGTATCCGTGCCCGTACTCTTGCTAACGAGATCATTCCTGTCTTTGGTGGTTCTGCCTTCAAGAACAAGGGTGTGCAGGCTGTTCTGGATGCCGTGATCGAGCTGATGCCTTCTCCAAAAGAAGTTAAAGCGATCGAAGGTGTTCTGGATGACGCTGAAGGTACTGTGGCAACTCGTGAAGCTGACGACAAAGCGCCGTTCTCTGCGCTGGCGTTCAAAATCGCGACTGACCCGTTCGTGGGTACACTGACCTTCATCCGTAACTACTCCGGCGTTCTGAACTCCGGTGATACGGTTTACAACCCGGTTAAGCACAAGAAAGAGCGTGTTGGTCGAATGGTGCAGATGCACGCGAACAACCGTGAAGAGCTCAAAGAATGTGTGGCTGGTGACATCGTTGCCCTGATCGGCATGAAAGATGTAACTACTGGTGACACGCTGTGTGCGATGGACAGCATTATCACTCTGGAACGCATGGAGTTCCCAGAGCCGGTAATCTCCGTTGCTGTTGAGCCAAAGACTAAAGCTGACCAGGAAAAAATGGGCATCGCACTGGGCAAACTCGCTCAGGAAGATCCATCTTTCCGTGTACACACTGACGAAGAAAGTGGTCAGACCATTATCTCCGGTATGGGTGAGCTGCACCTGGACATCATCGTTGACCGTATGCGTCGCGAGTTCAAGGTAGAAGCCAACATTGGTAAGCCTCAGGTTGCTTACCGTGAGAAGCTGAAGGGCTCTGTTGACGCGAACCACAAGTTTGCCAAGCAGTCTGGTGGTCGTGGTCAGTACGGTCACGTTGTTGTTGAATTCTCTCCTGCCGATGCTGGCGAAGAAGGTCTGGAATTCATCAACGAAATCGTGGGTGGTGCTATTCCGAGAGAATACATCCCAGCCATCCAGAAAGGTATCGAAGAACAGATGAAGAACGGCGTTATTGCCGGTTACCCATTACTGGGTCTGAAAGCTCGTCTGTACGATGGATCTTTCCACGATGTTGACTCTAACGAAATGGCGTTTAAAATCGCTGCTTCGCAAGCACTGAAGAAATACGCGCCACAGGCCAACCCAGTGCTGATGGAGCCTATGATGAAGGTTGAGGTGGTAACACCAGAAGACTACATGGGTGACGTTATGGGTGACCTGAACCGTCGTCGCGGTATTGTTCAGGGCATGGAAGATCGTTCTTCCGGTAAAGTGATTAACGCTCAGGTGCCGCTGGGTGAAATGTTCGGCTACGCTACCGACCTGCGATCAGCAACTCAGGGGCGTGCAACATACACCATGGAATTCCATGAGTATGCCGAAGCGCCCGCCAGCATTGCTGAAGCGGTCATTAAAAACCAGGGTTGATATTGAACTGGGGGTTCTAACCGTCTGAGTTATCGGAAATGACAGAATTTTTTATGTTTTTTTATCATGAGAAATTCTTTCCGGTGAAAATGGCTGTTAGAATGCCCTGCTTGGTATCACTACCCCGAAATCGAACTATCTATAGCTAAAGGTTAAGAGACATGGCTAAGGAAAAATTTGAACGCTCGAAGCCGCACGTAAACGTCGGCACCATCGGTCACGTTGACCACGGTAAAACTACCCTGACTGCTGCACTGACTCGTGTATGTGCTGAGACTTGGGGTACAGGTACTGCTCGTGCGTTTGACCAGATCGATAACGCTCCTGAAGAGCGTGAGCGTGGTATCACCATCTCTACTGCACACGTAGAGTACGATTCTCCAAATCGTCACTACGCGCACGTAGACTGCCCAGGACACGCTGACTACGTTAAGAACATGATCACCGGTGCTGCTCAGATGGACGGCGCTATCCTGGTATGTTCTGCTGCTGATGGCCCCATGCCACAGACTCGTGAGCACATCCTGCTGTCCCGTCAGGTAGGTGTACCATACATCGTTGTATTCCTGAACAAAGCAGACATGGTAGACGACGAAGAACTGCTGGAACTGGTTGAAATGGAAGTTCGTGAACTTCTGGATACTTACGAGTTCCCAGGTGACGACACTCCAATCATCATCGGTTCTGCCCTGATGGCTCTGAACGGCGAAGACACCAACGAAATGGGTACTTCTGCTGTTAAGAAGCTGGTAGAAACTCTGGACGAGTACATCCCAGAGCCAGAGCGTGCTATCGATCAGCCATTCCTGATGCCTATCGAAGACGTATTCTCTATCGCTGGTCGTGGTACTGTAGTAACTGGCCGTGTTGAGCGTGGTATCATCAACGTTGGTAACGAAGTAGAAATCATTGGTATTAAAGACACTACCAAGACTACCGTTACTGGTGTTGAAATGTTCCGTAAGCTGCTGGACGAAGGTCGTGCAGGTGAGAACATCGGTGCCCTGCTGCGTGGTACCAAGCGTGAAGACGTTGAGCGTGGTCAGTGTCTGATCAAGCCAGGAACTGTTACTCCTCACACCAAGTTCGAAGCTGAAGTGTACATCCTGTCCAAAGAAGAAGGCGGTCGTCACACTCCATTCTTCAAGGGCTACCGTCCACAGTTCTACTTCCGTACTACTGACGTAACTGGTGCTGTAGAACTGAACGAAGGCGTTGAAATGGTAATGCCTGGTGATAACATCAACTTCGTTGCTACTCTGATCAACCCAGTAGCGATGGAAGAAGGTCTGCGCTTCGCGATCCGTGAAGGTGGCCGTACTGTTGGTGCTGGTGTTGTTGCTAAAATCTTCGAATAAGCTTCGACGATTTAACAAAATATAAGTTACCCCCAAAAACTCCGGACTAGTCCGGAGTTTTTTATTTTCAGGGATGTAAAGTATCTTGGAAATGCACGACTACATGGCTGTAGGAAGTGTTACCGGAAAGTAAATGCGGTATATGGTCATGAAAGTCCTGTATATTGCTGTACAAATGCATTTTACTGCAGTTGATATCTATCGCTTGATAGCCAGCGTCAGTCCATCGGAAACCGGCAGTATCATCATATCAACACGGTGATCGTCGTGAATTTTCTGGTTTAAGGCTTTCAAAGCCGCAGTATCTTCATCATTTTCATCTTTATCTGCAACTCTGCCACTCCACAACACGTTATCAATAAGAATCAATCCGCCAGGGCGGATCAGTTGTAGGCATTGTTCGTAGTAAGCGTCGTACCCTGTTTTATCCGCATCAATGAAGGCCATATCAAACTGATTAAGTTCACCTTTCTGTATCAGCTTATCCAGTGTTTCCGCTGCCGGAGCCAGATGAAGTTTAATCCGCTGGGATACACCGGCTTTTTCCCAGTAGGGTTTGGCAATGTCGGTATATTCGCTGCTGATATCACAGGCAATTAACTCTCCGTCTTCTGGCAGTGCCAGAGCTACAGAGAGAGCACTGTAGCCTGTGAAAACGCCAATCTCGATGGTTCTGCGTGCACTGGATAATCTTGCCAGCATAGCCATGAGTTGCCCTTGTTCTGCAGAGATTTGCATTACCCGGTAGCGATGGTGGCTGGTAAATTCACGCAGCTCTTTTAATACCGGGTGCTCACGTAAACCAACGTTATAAATATATTTATAAAGCGTGTCGTTGAGCCGCAGGGTTTCAGTAGACATTATTTGGGTGAATCCTTTTATTTCATCAGAAAAAAAAACCGGATACATGGAGCTGATTACTGACTATTAAGTCAGAAATAGAAGCTTGAAAATGAGTGATTATTATTCATTGTTATCACTCTGTTATCGTAATCGATTAACCTTCACAAGCATATAATACCAATCGCTTTTTCTAAATCCTTTAGCTGATGCCAGCTATGCTCAGACATCATTATCAAGCGTTTTATCTGGAACAGATGTCTCGTCGACCACAGCTACCCG
>OODV01000349.1 GCA_900299555.1 uncultured Endozoicomonas sp. | reverse complement strand
GCCATGTTTCATTCCTCTATTTGACCTTTTGAAATTGGGATTGCAGGATTTAGGTATTAAATTAAGTATTTTCGTGCAGATAGCAGGAAACAATAAATGCTCAGGAAGAGTGACAGGTATTCAAAATAAACTTTTAGAATCATTGGGTGCAGCACTGTTGATGTTCTCTGCACTCTCCAATCGGAGAAGGGTATGTTCCAGGCGAAAGATGCATTCACTGTAGACAGTGTTCAGCAGAGTCCGGCTGAGCTCTGGTCAATGATCTCTCCTCATTACTCGGTTGATGAGGCTTCCTGGTTGCAGGCGCTGGTCGAGGTGCTGGATGCACAGTCCAGTGACTATAACGCTATTGCCAGCAGAGCAAGCAGGATGATTGAGAAAGTCAGGGAAAGTGATGATGGCATTAATATGATTGATGCATTGCTGTTGCAGTATAGTCTGGATACTCGGGAAGGTATCCTGCTGATGTGTCTGGCCGAAGCCTTGATGCGTATTCCGGATAACCGAACGGCTGATGCTCTGATCCGTGATAAGTTGAGTGTGGCTGACTGGAAGAAACACTTAAGCCAGAGTGACTCGCTTCTTGTTAATGCATCTACCTGGGGACTGTTATTAACGGGAAAGGTGGTAAACCTTGAAGCCGGTGCAGATGGCTTTGCCGGAGGAGTTATCGGAAAGCTGGTGAACCGGATGGGAGAGCCGGTGGTTCGTCAGGCTGTCAATCAGGCCATGAAGATTATGGGGCGTCATTTTGTGCTGGGACGTACCATTTCAGAGGCTTTGAAGAATGGTCTGAAACAGCGGGAAAAGGGGTATACCTACTCTTTTGATATGTTGGGTGAGTCTGCCCTGACAATGGAAGATGCCCAGCGTTACCATGACGAATACCTTGCCGCGATCAGGGCGGTAGCAGCTGAGCCTGATCATAAGAACTCCTCCCGGGCCGGGATTTCCATCAAACTTTCTGCTCTCCACCCACGCTATGAGGTTTCACAAAAAGACCGGGTTTTTCAGGAGCTGGTGCCGACACTGCTGGATCTGGTGCGTGAAGCCAGAGCGGGCAATGTTGCCATCAATATGGATGCAGAGGAGCAGGATCGTCATGAGCTGTTTCTGGAAGTGTTTGAGCGGGTTTACCGACACCCGGATTGTCGCGGCTGGGGGGGGCTTGGCCTGGTGATCCAGGCCTATGGTAAACGTGCACTTCCGTCACTGTGCTGGCTATCGGCCCTGGCTCGGGAGCAGGGAGACCGCATACCGGTTCGTTTGGTCAAAGGGGCATACTGGGATGCTGAGATTAAGCTTTGTCAGCAACAGGGGCTACCCGGTTATCCGGTGTATACCCGAAAGGAAGCAACCGATGTTGCTTACCTTGTGTGTGCCCAGTTTTTGTTGTCAGAGCCTGTCAGAGCGACGCTCTATCCTCAGTTTGCGAGTCATAATGCCCATACGGTTGCCAGCATTCTTACCATGGCAGAGCATGCAGGTCTTGATAATAAGAGTGCAAATGATTTCGAGTTCCAGCGTCTCCACGGTATGGGGGATGCCCTTTACAATCTGGTGCTGGACAACCATAGACACCCCGTTCGTATCTACGCCCCAGTGGGGAGCCATAAGGATTTGCTACCTTATCTGGTTCGTCGATTGCTTGAGAATGGCGCAAATTCCTCATTTGTGCACCGCCTGGTGGATGCCAAAACGCCTATTGCATCCCTGGTTCAGCACCCGGTTGAAACATTGAAGAGCCGGGTATGTTTCCAGAATGACCAAATCCCTCTCCCTCCTGATATATATGGACAGAAACGCAAAAACTCACTGGGTGTGAATGTGGATATTGAAAGCCAGTGGCAGCCATTCCACCAGAAAGTTCAGGGCTTTATGGAGCATGACTGGCATCAGGGACCATGGGTTGAGGGACGCCTTGCGCAGACATCTGAGGTTTCTGAAGTCTCCTGCCCCTATGACCGGTCACAACTTGCAGGTCATTTAAAATGGAGTGATGACGCTCAGGTTGACACTGCAGCAGGAGTGGCTGTCGCGGCCTTTGACAAATGGAATGCGACGGCAGCAGAGGAGCGCGCAGTTTGTCTGGAGAAGCTGGCTGATCTTCTGGAAGATAACCGCGAAGAGCTGGTTGCCCTGTGTCATCGGGAAGCGGGGAAAACATTGCACGATGCTATTGATGAAGTGCGTGAAGCGGTAGATTTTTGTCGTTATTACGCCAATCAGGCACGGGAACGATTTTCATCATCCACGGTGATGCCGGAGCCTGCTGGTGGCCCTACCGGAGAGTCTAACGAGCTTCGGCTCTCCGGACGGGGCGTGTTTCTCTGTATCAGCCCATGGAACTTTCCCCTGGCGATTTTCCTGGGGCAGGTTACCGCCGCATTGGCCGCGGGTAATACGGTCATTGCCAAGCCGGCGGAACAGACGGGGCTTATTGCTGGCAGGGCGGTTGAACTGATGCTTCAGGCCGGTATTCCCGGAGATGTCATTCAATTACTGCCCGGAGATGGTGCCAGGGTTGGTCATCAACTGGTTACTGATACTCGGATTGCTGGTGTCGTTTTTACCGGTTCTACGGAAATCGCTCGAGTCATTAATCTGGCATTAGCCAATCGTCCAGGTCCGATCGTACCGTTGATTGCGGAAACGGGTGGTCAGAATGCCATGATTGTCGATTCTACCGCACTGCCAGAGCAGGTGGTTAAGGATGTGATTCTGTCAGCTTTTGGCAGTGCCGGGCAGCGGTGCTCTGCGCTGAGGGTGCTTTATGTACAGAAAGATATTGCCGATCGGGTTATCTCTTTGTTGCAGGGAGCGATGCAGGAACTGTCTATTGGTAATCCAAGCCTTCACTCAACGGATATTGGTCCTGTTATTGATGAAAAAGCCCGGCAATCTCTTCAGGCGCATATTGAGCGAATGAAAAAAGAGGCAAAGCTGCTGTTTGAGTGTGAGTTGCCAGCTGCTTGCTCCAATGGCAGCTTTGTTGCGCCAGTAGCGTTTGAAATTGACCATATTGGTCAGCTGGAGAAGGAACACTTCGGCCCTGTTCTCCATGTCATTCGTTATGATGCACAAGCGTTGCCGGAGGTGATTGATCAGATCAACAGTACGGGGTATGGGCTCACCCTGGGGATCCATAGTCGTAATGAAGTGACTGCTACGTATATTGAAGAGCGGGTTAAGGTCGGGAATATTTATATTAACCGGAACCAGACTGGTGCCGTTGTCGGTGTTCAGCCATTTGGTGGTCAGGGTTTATCTGGAACCGGCCCCAAAGCGGGTGGGCCGAACTATCTACAGAGGTTTGCGACTGAACAGACGTTGTCGATTAATACAACCGCGGTAGGGGGGAATGCAACGCTGCTGTCTTTAGGAGGTGAGTCTTTGTGAAAATCTGATGCTTTGTGCCTGCAGTGTGCAGGTTGTCGCAAAATACAGAAAGCATTTTTTGGAACCACAAAGAGCACGAAGAACACTGAGGAAAAGATTGCTTTGTAATGGGATGGTTCGCCCCACCTAAACGGCTTCGATGAGCCAGACTGGCA
>OODV01000348.1 GCA_900299555.1 uncultured Endozoicomonas sp. | reverse complement strand
GAGTCATCAGAACATTGCTGCAGTCGGGCTGGCCAATAAAATTGCCCGTATTGCCTGGGTGGTGATGACCCGACGGGAAGCTTATAAAGCGGCCTGATCCTGATAAAGGTCAGGCGTTAACGGAAACACAAACACTGAGGCAACATGTGTTGCCCACGATTGCGAAGAGAATGAGTTATTGATGGCAAACAGGTAAAAACCGACAACCTGAAACCTGAACGAAGGCCCGACTCTTTGAAGTCGACTCTGTGATTAAGGACAGGTTGTGCGGATTCCCATCAGGGCCAGGGGCTGCATCACAACAGCACCGTTAACAGGCCGGATATATGTGGGCAGTTATCTTTGTTTACCAATCAGTAAAACAGGCTCTTGCAAAACGGGGCGAACCATATATGTTCTTCGTGGTTACAGGCTTTCGCGACAATCCAGGGCGTGGGCTTGAGTATGAGGGTTAATCCTGAGTTACCCGGTTAACCTCTTCAAGACTGGTGACACCTTGCAGGGCTTTGAGTAATCCCGATTGGCGAAGGTTATTAAACCCTTCTTTCTCGGCCTGCGCAGAGATTTGCAGAGAATTCCCTTCTTCCATGATGATTTGCTGCATGCCGGGTGTGATAGCCACCACCTCGTAAATGCCTACACGGCCCTTGTAGCCGTTATTGCAGCTATCACAGCCTTTTGGGCCATAAATCTCTGCTGTGGCTGCCTGTTCTTCTGTGAAGCCTTCTTCCAGCAGGGTTTCTTTGGGGATTTTAACTTTGGTTTTGCATTTATTACAGAGTCTTCGAGTCAGACGCTGGGCAATGATCAGGCTGACGGACGTCGCAATATTGAATGAGGGCACCCCCATATTCTGCAAACGGGTCAGAGTCTCAGCAGCACTGTTGGTGTGCAGGGTGGAGAGTACCAAGTGACCAGTCTGTGCTGCTTTTATAGCAATATTGGCTGTTTCCAGATCCCGTATCTCACCCACCATGATGATGTCCGGGTCCTGACGCAGGAAAGCTCTCAGGGCCTGACTGAAGTCCATGCCCTGCTTGGGGTTTACGTTAACCTGGTTAATGCCTTCCAGATTGATTTCTACCGGGTCTTCAGCGGTAGAGATATTCCGTTCAGTGGTATTGAGAATATTCAGGCCGGTATAAAGTGATACCGTCTTACCCGAACCGGTAGGACCTGTTACCAGTATCATACCCTGAGGTTGATGCAAGGCATCCATGTACATTGCTTTCTGGACTTCTTCATAGCCCAGGGCATCAATCCCCATCTTGGCACTGGATGGGTCGAGAATACGAAGTACAATTTTTTCGCCCCACAAAGTGGGCAGTGTGTTAACACGAAAGTCGATGGCCTTGGCTTTGGACAGCTTCATTTTGATCCGGCCATCCTGAGGCTTTCTGCGCTCAGAAATATCCATGGCCGACATGATCTTCAGGCGGGAGGCAATTCTTGGCCCCAGTGAGACCGGTGGGCGTGTCGCTTCAAAGAGAACACCATCGGTCCGAAAACGTACCCGGTAAGCTTTCTCATAGGGCTCAAAATGAAGGTCTGAGGCACCGCCCTTGATGGCGGAAAGCAGCATTTTGTTGACGAACTTCACCACCGGGGTGTCATCTTTCCCATCCCCACCTTGAACATCATCAGCGGAATCGTCAACGGCGCTGACTTCCAGATCTTCCAGGTCGCCAAACTCTTCATCGCCCAGATCCGTTAAGGCATCTCCGGTATCATCCAGAGACGTCTCAATCATCTTCTCCAGAACTGCGGGTTCCGTTAGTACCGGATGAATGGTCAGGCCGGTATTAAAGCGAATTTCATCCAGACCCTGGTGGTTGGAAGGGTCGGAAGTAGCCACAAACAGGTGCGAGCCACGCTTGATCAGCGGAAGTACCTTATGTTTACGAATGAGTTTTTCCTGTACCTCACCCTTGGCGATGTGCTCTTTATCGAAAGCACTCAGGTCGAGAACGGGCAGGCCAAACTCCTCCCCAGTGGCAAGCACCAGATCCTTGGCATTGACAAGCTTTTTTTCCAGCAAATACCGGGAAAAGGGCTTTTGTGCTTTGGCTGCGGCCGCTTCAGCCTCGTGAAGAGCGGCCTCATCCATCAGTTGATCTGCCAGCAGGCGGGCAGCCAGCCCGGTCAGAGGTTTATTTGCCATAACCCGTGTCTGTCCCTAGGAATGAAATTCATTGTCAGGAGCCTGTTGGGGTTAGCCGACCGTAGCGAGAAACAGTCCGGTTTGAGTCAGTTTTAATACTGCTTGGAGGCGAATAGTGGTTCTATTCAACGAAAAGCAGTATTAAAAATGGCCAAATCCGGCTTTTTCGCAGTAGGTCAGTGGTAAGCTCAACAGGCTCCTTCAATAATATATCAGCATAAATGGCGGATAGTTAAGGGGTTTGTGGTGGGGAACCATCGAGATTGCAAAGCTACGTACCTTGTTCTCACGGTCCTCCGTGGGAATGCATATCATGACTCTCCACAAAACACCGGCTACGGAAACGTCTGAGAATTCTCGTATGCATTCCCACGCGAAGCGTGGGAACGAGGAAAGAGTGAAATACGACAGTTTTACACAGTAAAAATGTGCTCTGGTTGACATACGCCAACAGCTACGCGTAAAGCCTCTTGAGAGGCTGTGATTGCCGTGATATTGTTGCAAACGTACTCATTTCGTTGGATAAAAATACGTCACTCTGTAGATGATTTCCGGCGGGAGAAACAGGAGGTTATAAGGGCGGTTACAGAATCGCAGGATAGTTAAAAAGAAGAAATGGGAAGTGTCATAGGCTGTTAGTCTACCAGATTCATCTTTTGTCATCTTTTTCAGTCACTCTTTGGCGCTCACTGTATTTTTGCAACCGTCTTGAAGAGTCCGTCAGTGGCTCTGTGCATTGTTTAGTCTGATTTTCAGGCTGGCAATGGCAGAGGTTTCGGTGGAGCTCTTAAGATTTGTTCAGGGAACGGACGACAGCAGGTACACAAACTTCTGGTGCCTTAAGTTAAGTTTCAGGACTTATTACGGGCAATTTTTACGTTCCTGGGGGACAGGTAAAATGAAAAAACAACAGGGTTTTACTCTGATCGAATTGATGATTGCTATTGCGATCGTGGGTATTCTGGCGGCTGTGGCTATACCCCAGTACCAAGATTATACGACTAGGGCTAGACTTTCAGAAGTGACAACTTATGCTGCTAGCTTGAAGGCTAACGTGAGTGAGTGCTTGACAACTGCAGCAGGAACAACGGCGACAAAGGTTGGAGCTTGTGATGACTTGGTTGCTGTAGGTTTGCCTGCTGCACTTGCAACCGCAGGAGCTAATCCTGTCCCTATGGTTGATATGGTAGAAATTGCTGCAAATAATACTACAGATATTGATGTATTTTTCACTCCAGAGTGGGCTGCAGCGGGTGCAAACGATGTAACAGACGGTGGTGCAAGAATTCGCTACAGAGCAACTCCAAATGCTAATGGTAGTATTGCATGGACCTGTGCAATAGAGACTAGTGTGGATGCTGTTATTTCTAAATATGTTACGCAAGACTGTCGAGGCATCACTTTCTGACCTCGTTCCCACGCTCCGGCGTGGGAATGCCTACCCCAAGTTCCCTGCTACACACCTGCGACGAGAATGTCTGCGAACTCCCGTATGCATTCCCACGCAGAGCATGGGAACGAGAGTAGGTGATATGACCTCGTTCCCACGCTCCGGCGTGGGAATGCTTACCCCAAGCTCCCTGCTACACACCTGCGACGAGAATGTCTGCGAACTCCCGTATGCATTTCCACGCAGAGCATGGGAACGAGAGTGGGTGATATGACCGCGTATCCACGCTCCGGCGTGGGAATGCCTACCCCAAGTTCCCTGCTAAACACCTGCGACAAGAATGTCTGCGAACTTCCGTATGCATTCCCACTCAGAGCATGGGAGCGAGGGTAAGTGAACTCTTCTCATTTCCTCCAGTCCTATGACCATTACTTGCAATAAACGTAAGGTCAATCAATGGGGCGTAGCCGTTATACATTCACCCAGCCAGATAAACCTCATTTTCTTACCCTTACTGTTCTGCATTGGATACCGGTGTTTACCCGTCAGAATACGGTAGCCATTTTATTGGATTCTCTGCGCTGGCTGATGGAAAAGGAGTTTCGGCTCTATGCCTATGTGGTACTGGAAAATCACCTTCATTTATTAGCTCAAAGTCCACAGCTGGACAAAGATATTGCCAGGTTCAAGGCTTATACGGCAAGGCTGCTGATAGATTATCTGAAGCAGCGAAAAGTCAGTACCATTCTTGATCAGTTGGCTTTTTATAAGAAAAAACATAAATCAGATCGGGCGCTTCAGTTCTGGCAGGAAGGCTCCCATCCGGAGCTGGTCATTGATGAAGATATGATGAGTCAGAAGGTGGAATATATTCACCAGAATCCGGTAAAGCGTGGGTATGTTGATTTTCCGGAGCATTGGCGTTATTCAAGTGCCCGGAATTATGCCGGGAGAAAGGACAGTTTATTGGATGTAACTACCGATTGGTGAGGGTATGCATTCCCACGCAGAGCGCGGGAACGAGGAGGTCATGCAAGAGCACAAAGAACAATTAGTTGATATTGACTTCTCTGGCCATCAGTCTCGCCGGTATTATTCCTTTAAAGAAGAAAGCCTCCTGACTGATGCCATGCTCATACTGAACTTCGTACATTAAAGTAAAAGGCAGCCCATCGTGGCTGCTGACCCAGTCACTGAAGCTGGAGAACCAGCCAATGTACCGATGACTCTGATAATCCCCCAGCTCTTTAGCCAGCAAAGGTTTATAAGTTTCCTGATGCTGGCCTGATGCGGTAATCCAGTGATCTTTTGTTCTGATGATCAGGGCTGCTTCATCCGTTAAGGCAGTGTTAATACCCTGGTCGGAAAAATAGCTGTCGACTTTCTGCTGATAGAAGAACTGAAGGCTGATAAATCCGGTAATCAGAGCTGACAGCGCAATGATGGATAGTATGCCAATCCGGGATAACCATGAGCCTAGCCTGCTATTTACCAAGGTCTTATTTTGAATAGCCATATCAGCCTTCTTTAGTCGCTCTTTAATAACGTCTTAAATAAGAAATGTGTCATTACTTTGGCTATCGGACGAATGGCAAAAAAAAATAGCTGATACGTCAAAAAAGGAGTGATTGGGGATATTTCACGATGGGCTGTGATAATAAGAATAAGGCAGAAACTGATCGGGCTTTAATTTTATCTAATTAAAATAACAGGTTGGATTTATTTTTCTGCTCTTTCTATCTGGTGTTATCTGGCTTTACTGAGTTCGTGTTTTCTGGCTTTGGTGTTGAATAGAAAAACACTGTTTGTAATCTTAACTACTCTAATATTTAAAGGGCTGTAGGTCGGTGCCGACAGACTGAGCAATGGACTTCAGCGAATTTGGCAAAGAAACTCATTGGTCGAGGATAATAACATGAAGACAAGGATGTCGGATATCCGTAAAGCATCAGGTTTTACCCTGATTGAATTGATGATCGTTGTGGCGATCATCGGTATTCTCGCTGCTGTTGCAATTCCACAGTATCAAAACTATACCCGTAATGCGGAAGCTACAGCAGCAATATCAGAGGCTAAGTCTTTTCAGACCGCCGTCAGTATCTGTCTCCAAAGTGAAGCCATTGGTGCCTGTGATGCAGGGTCCGAAGGTATTCCTCCTGCAGGTGGTAGGGTCTCCAGTGTTACGAATGGCGTTGTCACGATAACCCCAGGTACATCAACCGTGTTTGGTACTGATTCCATCACCTTAACTCCAACGTTAAATGCAACTACCGGTCAGTGGACATGGGCGAAAGCTTGTTCTGGTTCTCCTACAAATGGTAGTGCAGACCTTTGTGCAACAGAGGCCTATGCTGATATTCCTTAAGACTTCCTGCTTGGTCTTGAGTGATCCTATATTCCCATGTAACGCGTGGGAATATTTTTTTCCAGATGCTTTATTAATGCTTTTATTTCTGCCTTGTTGGTAAATTCAGCAAGCTCTGTCTCTATTCCATGTAATGAACATTTTTCCATGTGTTCAGCCTCTAAACTGGGTAATTCGTTTAAGTGTTGAATGCAGGCTGCCAGCTGTTTGGCTTATGCTTTACCAACTCCCGGAAGACCGATAGCTCTTATTTGTTGCCTGAGGCTTCTAGGTTCAGTTATGGACTGCAGATATTGTTGGCTCTCTGATTGTGTCATGCCAGCGTTAAGCAATGATTGGTGATCCAACTGCAGAATATCCTCGAGAGCTTTAACTTTTCCGGTGCTTACCAACTGGTGAATGGTTGGTTTGCCTAGAGGGTGAAGATCAAGCCCCTGTTTTCCAATGAGCCATACCAGTCGAGCGGTAAATTGTTCTTCACAACCGGGTGAGATGCTAAGGCAGGTAAAGGGTGTATAGCGGTTAGTATCCGGAAGTTTTGGGAGGACTCTGTTTTCAGGCCGAAACAGAACTTTGCCGAAGACGGGTATTGCGCTCCCTTTTAGCAGGATGCTGATTTGGTCTCCTGGGGCCAGGTTTTTCTTCTTAAGATTCTGGATGCTTCCTAATGACACTTTGGTGATCGTTCGATTTTTAATTACTACAGGAGTAATTTGAATTACAGGGGTGATATGGCCTGTTCGTCCAATCGTAAACGCTATCTTCTCTACTTCAGAGATGGCACTTTCCGGTGCAAACTTCAACGCTATGGCCCAGGTGGGCGCGTTGTCTGTCCAACCCAGTTTATTCCTGAGTACATTGCTTTCGGCTTTAATGACAATGCCATCCATTAAAAACAGCGGTTTTTTGATCGCGGAGTAGTGCTGCAGGAGCTGCTTAACGTCACGGTAGGATGAAACTTTGTGGGTGTATTTAAGAGGGAGAGGGAAGCCCATTGTGGCCAGTGTTTTTATAGACTGCAGATCACTGGAATAGGGACTGTTAATCCAGTGCCATGGGAAGAAATCAAAGGCCTTGATAGCTTCAATTTCTGGTTCGGACCGGTTCAACTGGCCGGCAACCATGTGCCGGGCACTGGCGTATTGTTTAAGAATCGAGGGAGCGATTTTATCCAGTCGTGCAAATAGTTCGCCATGGAGGATAATCGTTTTATTATCCAAGTGGGGGAGTGTTTTAGGGATCAGCGGTATTTGCCGGATATGGTTTAGAATATCCACTCCGGTTTCGCCATTACCTCGGGTGGAAGCTTGTGTCAGTTGACCATTCTCATAGACCAGTTCAACCGCAATACCATCAATTTTCGGTTGCACCAACACTTCACTACCCGAAATACGCTGTAAAAAGTGTTTCACTTCTTCATCAGACCGGGCTTTCTTTAAGCTGCCCATTCGAGCCTGATGGTTAACCGTGTATTTGCTTTGAGGATCCTGGGGAAAGTGAGTCTTTATTTCCAAGGCAGGGAAGCAGGCTTGCCAATGTTTTAGTCTGGTAGCAAGAGCATCGTATTCACTATCGCTGATGATGGGGGCGTTTTGATTAAAATACAGTTCATCATGGTGGGCTACTTCATCAGACAGCCGGTAAATGTTTTCGGTTGCTTCTTTTTTATCCCATTGTGGACAGTCTTCTGCCCAGGCTGGTAAATGAAGTGTTATCCACAGGAGAAGTATTATTTTTTTCATGCCCTGATTAAAGCATGAAAAGCTTGGTGGTTACATTATGGCGAATAAGAGTGTAGGGCACGATAAGAGCCCAGGAATGTTAACCACGAAGAGCACAAAGTAAGAAAAAAGTTTTTCTTCGTGTGCTTTATGCTCTCTGTGTTTCCCTTCTTTTCGCTTTTTTTAGAAGGATGACTAACTGTGATAGCCGTTCGGGTTGGCAGACTGCCAGCGCCAGCTATCAGTAACCATTTCTTCCAGACCTTTTTCAGCTTTCCAGCCCAGTTCTTTCAAAGCTTTCTCAGGGTTGGCATAACAGGCGGCAATATCACCGGAGCGTCTGGGGGCAATCTGATAAGGCACTGACTGCTCCGAAGCTTTCTCAAAAGCAGCGACCATTTCCAGTACGCTGTAGCCTTTGCCAACGCCAAGGTTCCAGGTATGAATACCTTCGGTTTTTTGCAGCTTCTCAATGGCCCGAACATGCCCGATGGACAAATCAACCACATGGATGTAATCACGCACGCCTGTGCCGTCATGAGTAGGATAGTCATTACCAAAGACGCTGAGCTTTTCCAGTTTGCCAATGGCTACCTGGGAGATATAAGGTATCAGGTTGTTGGGAATATCGTTAGGGTCTTCACCAATTTTCCCGGAGGGGTGGGCACCGGCTGGATTAAAATAGCGCAGCAATGCTATACGCCAGCTGTTGTCAGAAACGTGAAGATCCTGAAGTATTTCCTCAATGATCAGCTTGGATCGGCCATATGGGTTGGTGGCTGAGGTTGGGAAGTGCTCGCTTATGGGTAGGCTGGCAGGGTCACCATACACTGTGGCTGAAGAGCTGAAGACCAGAGTTTTTACATTGGCCTGTTTCATGGCTTCCAGTAATACCAGGGTTCCATGCACATTGTTATCGTAGTAAGACAGAGGCATGGAGACGGATTCGCCCACGGCTTTCAGACCGGCAAAATGAATCACAGATGATATGTCATGATTGCTGAACAGCGTGTTCAGCAGCTCAGGGTCACGAATATCTCCTTTCACAAACTCCACTGTTTTACCGGTGATCTCCTGAACCCGTCTGAGGGACTCCTCACTGCTATTGCTGAGATTGTCCAGAACAATGATCTCATAATCATCATTAAGGAGTTCAACACAGGTGTGGCTGCCAATATAGCCTGCACCACCGGTTACCAGAATTTTACTCATGCTTTTTCCCTGTTCAAGGTGTCCTTTTTACTCAAAGCTGCTCAACCATACGCATGGACAGGTCCACAGACTGGCAGTCTTTAGTCAGTGTGCCAATGGAGATGAAATCTACCCCTGTCTCTGCGATGGGTACCAGGGTTTGATCATTAATACCGCCAGACGCTTCCAGTTTTGGGGCTTTTCCTGGAAGGTTCCTGTTCAGCTGAACGGTCTTGGCCAGCTGTACCAGCGGGAAGTTATCGAGCATAATAATGTCGGCTCCTGCTTCTCTGGCAACGTTGAACTCTTCCATGGTCTCCACTTCGATTTCTACCGGCTTGCCAGGTGCAATCTCACGAGCTTTAGTCACTGTTTGAGCAATACCACCACAGGCAGCAATATGATTTTCCTTAATTAAAAAGGCATCAAATAACCCGATTCGGTGGTTGTAACAGCCCCCGGCAGCAACCGCGTATTTCTGGGCCACCCGCAGGCCTGGCAGGGTCTTGCGAGTGTCCAGTAGTTTGACTTCAGTACTACTGACCAGACTAGCATAGTGCTGGCAGCGGGTTGCTGTGCCAGACAGGGTTTGCAGAAAGTTCATGGCAGATCGCTCGCCGGTCAGCAGGCTGCGGGCAGCGCCTTTCAGAACCACAAGTATCTGATTCGGCTCAACCCGCTCCCCTTCCTCGATATGCCATTCCAGCTGAACAGCCGGGTCGATTTGGCGAAATACTTCATCAAGCCAGGGACGCCCGCAGATAATGGCATGATCCCGACAGATAATTCTGGCCACAGACTGCTGGGTTTCTGGAATCAAGGATGCAGTAATATCTCCAGAGCCAATATCTTCAGCCAATGCCTGACGAACATTGGCTTCTACGGCGCTGTCTATCTGGTCTCGCAGAACTGGGCTCAGGTTTTCAGGCAGGGAATAGGATACTTTCATGGTTCTTCCGGAAGCTACAGGCGTGGTCGCATACTTTTATTTGATCGGGGGATTATAAATGACCTGTATCCAGACCAACAGCCTCAGCGTAGGCCTGATAACTTAGGTGCTGATCTATTGGATACCGGAAGCTCTCAATTGATCCATCAGTTTTCGATGGTTGTCCACATGAATACCCAGGGCATGGGCTTTTTCGATCAGAAAGCCGTTGATGAAAGGAAGCTCGGTTGCTCTCCCTTGTCGGGCATCCTGGCAGGTAGAAGAGATATTATTAGCTGTAGCCTGACATACCCCGTAAACGCACTCTTGCAGTGAGGGTGTTTCTATATCAAGTGCCGTCAGAACCCTGCTGGTTTCAGCAATTAATTGATCAAGCCATGTCTGGTTCACACCCTTGTCCAGCAGTTCCCCGTTTCGGCAGTTAAACAGTGCCGTAAGCCCATTAATACAGCAGTTGATTGCCAGTTTTTCCCATAATTTTTGTTCAATGGCGTCGTATTGGCTGACCTTCAGCCTGAAGTTTTCCAACAGCCCATTAAATCCCTGTGTAGATTCTTTATGTTTTCTAATGGGGCCAATCCACGTTTGTCCCTGACCAGCATGGCATACGTCAAAAGGAGCGGAAAGATAGGCGCCATCGGTACTGGATCCTGCCCAAACAGTCTGGTCCGGAAATGCATCACTGATAGCCTGTTGGCTTCCCATTCCATTCTGTAACAGCAGTATCTGGCAGCTATTCGTCAGGTGTGACTTCACACTATACACAGCGGCCAGTGCATCCTGGGCTTTGGTACAAACAATCAGCCGATTGATTGGGCTGTCAATGGTTCCGGGAGAGACGATATCAATATCAAAGCACTTAACTTGTTTTTGAGTCGATAGTTTGAGTGGAATACGCTTGTGCTCAAATCGCTGATAGCTGCTTTCTCTCAGGATAAGGCGCGGGGTGAGCCCTTTATGGCAAAGGCTCGCAGCCCAAAGGCAGCCGATACTGCCAGCGCCTAAAATATACCAGTTATCAGCGTGCATGAATGTGTGTATTCCATCAGAGGCTCAAGAGTCGTCGAGTCTACCATTTGCTGCCTATACTCAAACAGTTGGTGTTTTCCAGCTGTTGTCTTTTACAACGTTTTTTACATACATGGGAGAAAGAAAATGACTCATACCTATAAATTGACTGAACTGGTGGGTAGCTCGACGGTCAGTAGTGATGATGCTATTCAGAATGCGATTGCTGCTGCAGGCATGACTCTAGAGCATATGGGCTGGTTTGAAGTGGTTGAACAGCGGGGGCATATTGAGAACGGTAAGATTGCCCATTGGCAGGTTACTGTAAAGATTGGCTTCAGGCTCAAAGGTAAAGATCAGTGAAATGAGCTTACCCGGCAGAACTGGATGGTTTTGTTAACATCAATAAGCATATTTAGCCTGAACCTTGTTGTTGGTGTGTTGGTTTTCTCCATGGTCTTTCGAATACAATTCTGGATACAATAGTTGTTAATGTTTTTTTCGATTTCTTAAGGAGATCATCAGCTATGCCTTCATTTGACATTGTCTCTGAAGTGGATATGCATGAACTGGCTAACTCAATTGACCAGGCCAATCGTGAGCTGACTACCCGTTTTGACTTTCGTGGTGTTGATGCCAGTTATGAGAAGAGTGGTGAGACAGGAATCACTCTGGCAGCTGACGCTGATTTTCAGCTGGCCCAAATGGTTGAGATGCTGAAAACCAAAATGGTTAAACGGGGTATTGATGTTAAGTGTTTGGAAGTAAAGGATCACTACGGTTCAGGAAAGCAGGTCAAGCAGGAAGTTGTGGTTCGTCAGGGGTTGGATAAGGACCTGGCTAAAAAAATTGTCAAGATGATCAAGGATGCAAAACTGAAAGTACAGGCAGCCATTCAAGGCGATCAGGTTCGTGTGACGGGAAAGAAAAGGGATGATCTACAGACGGTTATCGCATTCCTCAAAGAGGCTGATTTGAATATGCCGCTGCAGTACAACAATTTCAGAGACTGACTTCAGAGTCATTGGCTTTCGATAACTAAAACCGTTTTCACAGCACAGTGAAAACGGTTTTTTATTCTTCGGGTAAGCTGTTATCTTCTTTGTTGAACCTTAATTTATGCCAGCAAAACTAATAAGAAGAGACGTGGCACCGTTAATTAACAAGATTAAGTGTCCGGTCATATGGCGTCGTATATTTCTGGGTTATTGGGCGATTGCTATACAAGGTACAGCGATGGGAGCATAGCAGGGCTATGTGCCCAGAGTTGTAACACAATACGAGTTGCATGGATGCAAGAGGTAGAGCAATGCAGGAGCCGTTGCCGCGAGCAGATGTCCAATGAGCCAGAAAGTAGATTCATGTGGTTGGGAGCTTAGCTATGGAGCATATTAAATGGGGCTGACAGCAGATTCTTCGAAAAGCTGGGGAGACGCCTGCAGGAGTTTTTTTAATCGCCGGGTCATTGCCCTTCTTTTTCTCGGGTTTTCAGCAGGTCTGCCAATTCTGTTGATTTTCAGCAGTCTGTCCCTCTGGCTTCGAGAGGCGGGTGTTGAGCGAAGTGCTGTGACATTTTTCAGTTGGGCAGCCCTGGGTTACTCCTTTAAGTTTGTCTGGGCTCCGCTGGTGGACCGTATTCCATTGCCAATACTGCATGGCTTGCTTGGTCGTCGGCGTTCATGGCTATTGTTATCCCAGATATCCATTATTAGTGCTTTGCTGTTTATGGCAGCACATAATCCTGTTGACGGTCTGTTCTGGATTGCCGCTGGGGCCGTTATGCTTGGCTTCTCTTCGGCAACTCAGGATATCGTTATCGATGCTTACCGTATAGAAGCCGCTGATGATGATTTGCAGGCGATGATGTCATCAGCCTATATTGCTGGCTACCGTGTAGGTATGTTGGTGGCTGGGGCTGGTACATTGGCGTTGGCCAGTTGGTTTACCATGACCGAAGAAGGTCGTTATGACTATCTGGCCTGGGCTTGGGCCTACCGCTGTATGGCTGGCTTCATGCTTATTGGTATTATCACCACTCTGGTTGTGGCTGAGCCTGTTAATAACAACCGTACTTCTGAATCTCAAAATAGCATTACTGATTATCTTCGTTTTTTATTGCTCTTTGCTTTTGCCGCGACCACTTTCATTGTTTCGTTTACTCAGCTGGCGAACACGCTTGAGGCTCTGAAAACAGTGCTGATTGACGGAGGGGTTTCCTCTCCGCTGGCCGGCTTTCTGGTGGGTGCAGGGCGCTTGGTATGTAGTATTATAGCTGCAGCTGTTATTGCCTGGGCTCTTGTGAAAATTCATCTGGCCCCAAGAGAGATGGTTCAGGAAACGTATATCGCACCCTTTGCCGACTTTTTTGAACGATATGGCAAGGTTGCTGTTTATATATTGTTGCTGGTAGGGACATACCGCATTGCTGATATTGTGATGGGAACCATTTCAAATGTGTTTTACAACGACATGGGTTATACCAAAGAGCAAATCGCAACGATCACTAAAACCTTCGGTTTGGTGATGACCATTGTGGGAGGCTTTCTGGGAGGTGTGCTTGCCATTCGCTATGGGGTAATGCGCATTCTGTGGGTGGGGGCGTTGCTGGCGGCACTATCCAACGTTCTTTTTGCATTTCTGGCCAATCTTGAGCCGTCCAGCCTCTATCTCAGTATGGTTATTGCCGCGGATAATCTCAGTGGTGGTTTGGCATCAGCAGCTTTCATTGCTTTCTTATCCAGTTTGACGAACCGGGCCTTTACGGCCATGCAGTACGCCATTTTCAGTTCATTAATGACGTTGTTGCCGAAGTTGCTCGCCGGTTATTCCGGCACTTTTGTTGATGCCCTGGATTATCCGGTCTTCTTTATTGGTTCTGCACTTCTGGGGCTGCCTGTTATATGGCTTGTGACGTACGTTAGGCGGCTGCTTGAAACTCGGTAGGGTTGGTTTTTGCTCGTCGTTGTATGAGACGAGCAAAGACATGGCTTGTAGGGTTTAAAGGCGTCTTATACAGAACGAATTTTCTAACTACCGCAATGAGCATGTCAGGAATCGACTTCAGAGCAGGGTGAAATGACAAGTAATAGAGGGCTATTGCGAGGAGTTTCAGCGCGGGGCAGATGTTCATACTGCCAGCGCAATAGCGTAGTTAGAATGTTCGATTGGTATTAATGGGAGTCTGCAGGTCTATTGGGTGTTGAGGCCATAATCTCTGTGATCAGCTTTTGCTGCCAGTATTCCCTCGTTCCATCATTTGGCAGTTTATTCAGCGTATCTTGAAATATATGAACCATTGCTCTGAGAATACTTTCTTCAGGATAATTCAGGTTTTCAAGCTGGCGTATAATCTCTACGGCCAGGGCAATATCTTCCGGTGCTCCATCCATGTACTTATTCTCCATGCCATTGGTGGGCTTTCAGGTTGACCTTTCCGGAAGAGATATTAACCCCTTCCTGCTCCAGCCGGAGTTTCTGAAGCTTATATCGACTGGAACTGTCTGGAAACGAAATCTGGCCTTTACCGTTAATTACGCGGTGCCAGGGGAGGTCGGTCCCTGCGGGTAGCTGCTTGAGAATATTGCCCACTACACGCGCATAGCCGGGAGCACCTGCCATATTTGCCAGTTGGCCATAGGTGACAACACAGCCTTTCGGAATTCTGCTGAGCAGATACCATATTTCCGAAGGGGTAAAGGGGGCAGTCAACGTTGGTTCTCCACTATAAGGTTCATGATAAACAACAGGTTTCAGGATATTTGAAAAGTATGGAATGGGAAAGGAAATTAAGTATCCGGCCATATTAAATCAGAAGTTTCTGGCTTATTGAGCAGTAACTATGCAGGGCGAAATGACGGGAACATAGCAGGGCTGTGTGACCAGAATTGTAAAGCAGCACGACTGCATCGATGCAGAAGCGATAGCAGTGCACGGAGCAGTTGCCGGGTGTGGCTGAACAATGAAACTGAGAGTGTGATTTCATATGGCAGGATATTTATATAGCTGTAATTACCATTGATTTGCTCATCAATATTGTGGATTCTGTCACATTTATGATTTTTACAGGTTAATAAAGCCTGTTCGGGGGAAGTTCGCTCTATGTTGCTCCAAAGGAGCCTTCGCTGTTTGTACAGATCGCTGGGGGGATTGTGTCTGTTTTTCATTAGTCAGACGTGGGCTGATACCGTCTGGATGAACAATGGCGATGTACTGTCTGGCGATATTATGAAACTGGATTCTGGAAAGCTGAGCCTGCAAACCAAATATGCCGGTACTATTGAGCTGGACTGGCGCTATGTGACAGCTCTGGATTCTGATAAAAATTTCTGGGTCAGTTTGATTGGCGAAGAAGAGGCCAGGCTGAGACAGTTCAAGGGGCAGGAAACCGGCGTCACGGTAATTGATAGTAATGGGCGAAAGCGTTCATTTTCTGCCGTCTGGCCAGTTGCTGCTATCCACATTGAAAAGCCAGTCATTGCGGATACCTGGGAGCTGGGAGGTAACCTGGTGGCTACGCTGGACAGTAAGTCCGGCAATGATGATGAGCTGTTAATTGGTGTTGAAGGTAAACTCAATATAGATGACCAATGGAATAAAAATGCCTTCTATTGGGATATCGAAGCTGAAGATGATGACGGTGTTAAAAGCTCTGAGTGGAAGGTTGGCTATTCATACAGTCGTTATCTCGATGAGCACTGGTTTGTGCAAGGTGCTGCAGAGCAGGAGTACGATTCTGATGAGGATTTGAGAACCCGGACATCGCTGGGTGGTACTCTGGGTTACCGCTTTTGGGAGACCGCAGAAGGGGCGCTGAAAACCAGTGGGGGTATCAGCAGGCTCTGGGAGGATTATAAGACGAATGAGTCGCAGCAGGATTATGCGTTGACCTGGGTCTTTAACTACCGGACACGAATTATTAATAACTGGGAGTATTTTGCGAATAGCAGAACGTTCTTCCGGCTAAAGCAATCAACGACACTGGTTAATGTTAATCAGGGTATAAAAATTGGATTGACTGATCATATTACCTGGAACCTGATGCATATATTGGATTACGACAGTGACCCGGTTGATAAAACGCAAAAAATAGACAGTCGGGTCAAGATGGGGATTGGTTACCAGTGGTGAGGCCCTGTGCGCCTCAGGTTGGTGCAAACGGGCAAGCGTCCTCTGACAGGCATAAAGTATCTGGACTTCATCAAGTGTCGTCGAAAGGGGAAGTGTCTTGATGGAGTGATAAGATGTTTACTCGGAGAAGAGTACTCTGTTTTTTTTTCGGTTTCTTTGTGTTCCTGTAAAGCACGCATAGCAGTCTCCAGCCAGTTGGCTGCGCGGTAAAGCAGCGAGTTTCTGGTCAAGTTCTCAGGAGTTTGGCTTTCCAGTGGAAAAATCAGGGTTTTTCTGACTTTCATTGCGATGACGATACTTTTTCAGAAGTTACTTCTTTTAATAGCGGCAGCAATGACTATTGGTTAACAACGGGTACTAGTCTTTTTTTGAACTTCGTTCCTGTTGTCGTTGACGCATGGTTTTATAGTTTATCAGCTCAAAGCGATACCAGCCTGGTTCCGGATCTGGCTCTGCTCCCATCAAGTGGCGGTAAAAACGATGGAGCTTTCTGGTTGTCAGGCCTTTGCCATCAGGGGCTGATAGCGCATCAGGGTTGCCCCGCATAAATCGAATTTCCGGGATGTCATAAATCAGTCTTTCTGAAAACCAGATAAATGGCTCAAAGATATTTTTCAACCCGCTTTCACTGCTGTGCAGACGCCGGTAGATGGCCATAATCAGTGTATCATCTTCCACGCGGTATACGATTTCGACGCCTTGATATTCAAAGCGGGCACCCAGAAGTAAAGAGGTTTTGCCCATATAGTAGGCAGATACTTCAAAACCACGGGCTCGTAAAAACCGGGTGACGGGGTCGTCATCCGGGTATGCTTTTCTCTTTGAATCCAGTGTTTCCTGATTATTGGAAGAGGTCATAGGTGGCCAGAGGCGGTCATGTTTTCAGTAGCTTCTTCGGAGAATGTTGTCATTTCAGCGTAGGCTTTTTTATCCCGCTGTGAGGTTGGGCATGGCTGATTTCCGTGTGAACAGAAAACGCAGCAGTCTCCCTGCTGGGGTGTAATCAGCTTCTGGCAGTTTCTGCATTCATAAAGATAAATACACGCATCCTGAGGCATGGTTTCAATGGCGTGATGCATGCAATCCGGACAAGTAATGATGGATGTTGATGAATGGTTCTTTGAATGTGAGTTATGGTTTTTCGTTAACATATACTATCTCCTGGCACTCCCTGTGCCGTTCATTGCTTTTTCTTCTTGGGCATAGGATAGAGTTATCGGTCTCCCTGTTGGTTTATTGACTACAAGCTCTTAAAAAGGTGAAACATGCCTTTTTCTGGTTTGGAAAAATGGCGAAAATTCTCACGCTTTCCAAAATAACCTATAAATCGTCTTATCGAAAAGAATGCAGGAATCAGGCCAGTTTCTAATGCCTCCTTCGAGAGCATAAGAAAAGAATATGACAGTTTGCTGACAGCAAAAAAAGCCGGACTCATGTAGTCCGGCTTTGTAGAGGAGATTATATACGATATTAGTCGTTTTCAGCCTGAATGGCAGTCAGGGCAATGGTGTAAACGATATCGTCAACCAGTGCACCACGAGAGAGGTCATTAACTGGTTTGTTAAGGCCCTGAAGCATTGGGCCTACACTGATAACGTCAGCACTGCGCTGTACTGCTTTATAGGTGGTGTTACCTGTATTCAGATCTGGGAAGATAAACACCGTAGCACGCCCCGCAACATTACTGTCTGGTGCTTTACTCTGGGCAACGGATTCAACCGATGCTGCATCGTACTGCAGAGGGCCATCAATAATCAGGTCTGGGCGCTTGGTTTTAACGATTTCCGTGGCTTGACGTACTTTCTCAACGTCAGCACCAATACCGGAAGTGCCTGTGCTGTAACTGATCATGGCAATGCGCGGTTCAATGCCAAAGGCAACGGCTGAGTCAGCACTTTGAATGGCGATGTTGGCCAGTTGATCGGCATCCGGATTCGGGTTCACCGCACAGTCACCGTAAACCAGAACCTGGTCAGGCAGCAGCATGAAGAAAATAGAAGAAACCAGACCTCCAGCATCTTTCTTTGGCTTAACCAGCTGGAATGCCGGACGAATAGTATTGGCTGTGGTGTGTACTGCACCGGAAACCAGGCCATCAACTTCGTTCAGAGCCAGCATCATTGTACCAAGTACCACGGTATCTTCCAGCTGTGCTTCTGCCATGGGGGCCGTCAGGCCTTTGCTCTTGCGAAGTTCAACCATAGGGGCTACATAGCGGGCGCGAATGCTTTCAGGCTCCATAATAACCAGGCCATCGGGCAAGGTAATGCCATTATCTTTGGCAACCTGTTCAATAACACTGCGCTGACCCAGAAGAATACACTGGGCAATGCCGCGCTCCTGGCAGATAACTGCAGCTTGGATAGTGCGGGGTTCATCACCTTCTGGGAGAACAACACGCTTGTTAGCGCTCTGGGCTCTCTGTACCAGCTGGTAACGGAATGCAGGTGGTGAGAGTCTGCGTTCGGCCAAGGCTGCACACTGCTGTTTCAACCACTCGGTGTTCAGGTTGGCAGCAATGCTATCCATCACCATTTCAACACGGGTAGTATCATCCACCGGCAGTTCGTTATGGCGACGATCCAGCATGGTGGCTGTGGTGTAAGAATCTTCTTCAGTCAGCATAACCGGAAGGCCTGTGCTGATGGCTTTGTTGCACAGCTCCATCACGGGCTTGGAAGGTGTGATCCCACTGGTCAACAGAAGACCCGCCAGCGGAACACCATTCAGTGCAGCCATGCAGGTAGCAAGAATGATGTCATCACGATCTCCTGGCGTGATAACCAGGTTGCCTGGCTTCAGGTGGTGGATCATGTTGGTAGGGGTTCTGGCGCTCAGAGTGTAAGAAGTCACCCGACGTGTATCCATTTCACCCGCATTAATCAATTCTGCTTTCAGGTGTTCGGCAATATCCATGGTTCTGGGAGAAGCCAGGTTAGTGTCGAATGGAATGTAGCCTAGTGGCTGGAAGGGCTTACGTGCAAACTCTGGCAGGCTCTGGAAATGACCATCCTTATTCAGGCGGGAGACTATTTCCGGAGACAGTTTGTTCAGGGCATAGCCGACAACATTCGGATTCTTGATACCACCAAAACTGTCTGCGGCGATTTCCAGCTTATCAGCCAGATCTTCCAGAGAGTCATTGCCTGGTTCAGATACCAGAATGATATCGGCATTGATGGTTTTGGCGATATTGCTGTTCAGGCGGTTGGCGTAAGGCATTTCCCGGGTCGGCACCAGACCCTCCACCACCATAACGTCACAGTCCTGAGAGGCCTGCGCAAACAGAGCAACAATCTCTTCCATCAGGACGTCGCCCTTGTTATCACCCAGCAGGTCTTCAGCACGATGTGAAGTGATGGGCGTAGGTGGTTCGTGATCCATGATGCGCTGAACCAGCTTGGTTGAACGCTCAGGCCCTGTGTCACCAACATGCAGCTGGGCAATGGGCTTGAAAAACTTGACTCTCAGGCCGAGGTTGTCGAGTGCTCGAACCAGACCCAGTGTTACGGAGGTCAGGCCAACACCGTAACGTGTTGGCGCCAGGAAAAATGTACGCATATCCTGAAAAATCCTTCTCATATAAAAACAGGAGGTGGAACCTCCTGTTGTTTAAGTCGTTTAGATAACCAGTTTAGCCAGCAATCAGCGCTTCGGTATCACGGGCAATCATCAGCTCTTCATTAGTCGCTACAACAATAGCTACGGTTGAGCCTGACTTGGTGATGACACCGCTCTTACCACGGAAAGTTTCTTCGTTGGCTTTCTCGTCAACCTCAAAACCGAAGATGGACAGGCGCTCAAGCACGTTCTTACGAATAACGCTGGAGTTTTCACCGATACCACCGGTGAAGACCAGTGCATCAATGCGACCCATTTCAGCGGCAAAACCCGCCAGTTTCTTGGCCAGAACATTGCAGAATACGTCCAGAGTCAGCTGGGCGCGCTCATTGCCCTGGGCTGCTGCATCTTCGATCACGCGGCAGTCGTTATCCATTTCGGACAAGCCCAGCAGGCCAGACTTTTTGTTCAGGATGTCGGTGATTTCGTCCAGAGAGTAACCAAGCTGTTTGTTCAGGAAGCTGAATACGTTCGGATCGATATCGCCGGAACGGGTACCCATCACCAGACCTTCCAGAGGTGTCAGGCCCATAGTGGTGTCTACAGACTTACCATTCTTAACGGCACAGGCACTGGCACCGTTACCCAGGTGAGCAACCAGAATAGCGCTGTTGTTGTAGTCCAGACCCAGCATGTCAGCAGCAGTCTTGCTGACATAGCGGTAGCTGGTGCCATGCATGCCGTAACGACGCAGGCCGTGCTCTTTGTAAAGGCTGTAAGGAACAGCGTACAGGTAGCTTTCAGCAGGCATGGTCTGGTGGAATGCGGTGTCAAACACAACAGACTGCGGCAGGCCCGGGAAGTACTTCAAGCAGGCACGGATGCCCTGTAGGTGAGCCGGGTTGTGCAGAGGCGCCAGATGGCTGCAGTCTTCAATGCCTTTGATGACGTCATCATTAATCAGGGTAGATTCAGTGAACTTTTCACCACCGTGAACAACACGGTGACCGATGGCTTCAATATGCTCCATCAGGTTGTTGTCACGCAGAACACCCACCAGTGCTTCGATCGCACCTTCGTGACCAGCGGCGCCAAGATTCAGAGTCTGTTTTTCACCGTTCAGTTTCCAGGTGATAAAAGCTTCGTTGCCCACGAGGCGCTCGGCGATGCCGCTGATGCTTTCCTCTTCGGTTTTCGGGTTGATTACTGCGAACTTCAGGGAAGAACTGCCACAGTTAATAACCAGAACGCTGTCTTTGCTCATAGAAACTATTTCCAGTGCCTTACGGGTAAAAAGGGTACCAGTGAAAATGGCCGTGCTGTTTGTGGAAACTCTCGTGTAATGCCTTTAATGAAAGCGGATTGTCACGAATATCGCTAAACGCAGCGGCCTGAACCGATCACAAAAGGTGATCACGGCTTGTAAAGTAGAGAAGCGGTATGAAAAACATTATAACCATTGACCTGTGTCAGTGGACTGCGTATTGATGCGTATATCGTAGCGAGGCTGTGGTTAATTGTTCACCAGTGTCATGGTGGTTTTTAAGCATCAGCAGGCTCTAGCTGTCCTGTTTCCATAAAGGAATGTCCAACTGCGTTATCATCTCCGGGAGATTTGAGGCCAGCTGTTTCAATTCTTCCTGATGAAGCCAGCCGTATGTTCCAGAGGCAATGATAATCAGTAATGGAACCCATAGACCAAAAAGCTGTGCGATGGTTCCTGCTGTCCTTGGAACTGGGCCAAACATGTTGGTATTTTTGGTACCAGACGAAAGAGAAAGCCATAGAATAAATAGCAGGTTAATTCCGGGTATGATCAGGAAAAAACTTCTCCAGCCACTGATGTCGATATCGTGGAGTCTTCTGGCAGCAACAACCAGTAAAAGCAGAGAGGCAAGAGCGATCAGGCCCAGAGTGAGGTGCAGTGACTCGAGAGGCGGATAATAGGCTACCAGGTTTGGGGTTATGCGCTCTGGCACCCACCAGGCGCCAACGCCTAATAGCGCGACCATCCAGAGAGAGGCGGTAAATCGGATTCTGCCCATTCTTGGGATCAGCTGAAATTTACGAGGCGATTTTACGGGTTTGACAGTATCAGCCTGACCTTCTTCTATTTCCATTACTGCTTCTAATGGTGTGGGAGCAAGCTCTTCATCACCACTAACCGAGAGAATTCGACAGACCGCCCCGGCTTTCATCATGGCTCTTTCGTAAGGGCGTATATCATCGGCTGGCAGGTTCTTCCGAATAACCACTGGCTTGCCTGAGAAAAGGCGATTCAGTTTTTCTTTATCGGCATTAAGGAGCTCTTCTAGGTTTTTCCGGACGTTTTTTTCCTTAAAGCCTGGCAGAGTCTCTCCTTCAAAAATCAGTTTGTAGAATGTTTCGTCCATGATGGCCAGTCCCAATAAATGCCCTGAGACAGGTTATCGGCTGGCATGAGAGAGACTGAGGCTTTTTTGTCGTTAACCACAGAGATCACAAAACTCACAAAGGAAAAGCGCTTCTTTGTGGATTCCGTGGTTCCAGTTAAGAGAAAGGTTTCACAACAACCAGAATGACAATACCTACAAGGAAAATAACAGGGATTTCATTGAAAACTCTGAAAAACTTATGACTATGGGTGCTGGTGCCAGTGGCTAGCTGCTTCATATAGCGGGCACACATATGATGATACCCCATGGTCAGAACCACCAGAGTCAGTTTGGCATGCATCCATGCAGCGCTCATATAGCCGGGAATGTAGTGTAATAACCACAGGCCAAGAGCCAGAGTGACAATCATGGAGGGTGTGGCGATGCCTCGCATCAATTTTCTTTCCATGATGACAAAGCGATCTTTGCTGACCTGGTCTTCACTCATAGTGTGATAGACGAATAGCCTGGGAAGGTAAAAGAGGGCGGCAAACCAGCAGGTCATGGCAATAATATGGAAAGCTTTAATCCAGAGCATAGAGTGTCCCAAATAATTATTAAGGTCTAGGAATCCTCTGGATAGTAGCGGAAATCAAGGGCTGTTCACAATTAGTCATCTTTATAGAGTGTATCGATCATTCCTTTGTTGAGGATCCCGGACCTTTCCGGATCAAAAAACTCCCTTTCGCTGTTGCCGGACACTACCAGCAAATTCTCGATGTTATTTTTTTTCATGATAGATAGTGCTTCATCAGCGGAGGCCTGAGAACTGATCATTCCGGCTCTTTTAAGGCCTTTCAAAGATCCTATTGTTCTGACTGTTGGAGCAGTTTCACTATCAAATAGCGTGTTTGCACTGAGAATATATAACTGCTCATCTTTTTTAAGCACCAGCCATTGAGTATTTTCGGATATCTCTGCTTTGGCGTTATCTACTGTGATGTCAGGTGAAAGGCGGATGAAACGGCTATCCATTAAGCTGGCCACACCTGTTCTATTTAATAGCTGAGTCATCGGAGAAAGCTGAATACTCTGTCCACGAGCCATGAACTGCATGGCAAAAATACTCTGTTTTTTACAGATCTGGCTGGAAGTAAGGCAGGCAATGACGATAGCCAGCATGGCCGGAAGAATAATCTGTGAGCTGTGGGTGAGTTCCAGGACGGTAATCAGTGCGGTCAATGGGGCCTGAAAGATTGCAGCCATCATAGCGATCATTCCAGTCATGACATGAAAAGTGATATTGGTTGCAGAGATCCCTATAAACTGCTCAGCCAGTAAAGCGCTACAGGCACCGGCTGTAGCCCCCATCATCAACGATGGGCCAATCATTCCACCAGGAACCCCAAGGCCGATGACCAGAGCGGTAATAACCAGTTTGGTTGCCAGCAGGATAAACAGAAACGACAGGTTTAAATCGTCGCCGATCAACAGCGCTTCAATCGTGTCATAGCCAATACCCATCGTTGCAGGAACCAGAACGGCAACGATTCCCATTAAAAGACCCGCGATTAACAATGGGAAGACGACTTTATGCTGGCGCTTTTGAATGGCAAAGATATTAATTTGAATAAACGCCGCAGCAAGAAGGCCAATAATGACAGCGGTAATGGCCGTTACTGCCAGTTCTTCGGGTGTTGCAGAGGGGATAATCGGTATCTGGAATGCTGGGTTAGGTCCGTAGACTGTCTGGGTCAGCACTGAAGCCACAACTGCAGAAGCCATTACCGGAATAAAGCTTTCCAGCGAATATTCTTTCATAACCACCTCCATGGCAAAGATAACACCGGCCATGGGGGTGTTAAACAGTGCAGCAATGGCTGCAGCAGTACCACAACCCGCCAGTACCCCCAGAGTGTTGGTTGGCAGTTTCAGTATCTGTCCCAGAAAACTTCCGGCTCCTGCTCCCATATGCACGGCAGGGCCTTCACGCCCCACCGAAAACCCACTGACCAACGCAATCAGTACGCCAAAAAACTGAGTAATGGTACTGGTAATGGGTAACCAGCCCCTGTTCAACGTTAAACGCTCAATCACATGAGCAATACCAAAGCTTCTTCTCTTTGGTGGGCAGCTTTTGATTAACAGGATAAGCGCGATGGCGCCACCAATAGGCGACAGAAAGCGGACCAGAGGTGGAAGCGCTTCATAACCACTTTCAACCGATGCCAGTGTTGAAAATACATGATCGGGGATCAACGCTCGCTGAGAAACAACGCCAAAGAAAAAAAGCAGCTCCTCGAAAGCGATAAGAAAGCCTCCGGCAAGCAGTCCGGTAATCAGTGCCATCAGGGTCAGTTGTGGCAGGGCTTCTGATTGTGCAAGATGTAGCCTTAAGTTCTGTATTGAGGGTTTCTTAAACATGGAGCAGCCTTGCTTCCTCCCTTTATGGTCAGTGGTCGTTCTGGTTATTTCGGTAAGGTTGACTCGTTTCTAGGTGGTTATCGGACAGTCTTGCTTCCTTGCATACAAAGCGGTGGAAATGTGACTATTTCAGGTTTATGTACTTCAGTATTCGTTTGTAAGTGTTTTCAATGACGGCTGAAGGAGGGTGGAGTCTGCAGTTTACCGGATTGTCATTGTGTCTCTCTACCGGTAAAACACAATAACTTTTCTTCTCGACCATCATTGGTCCGTCTTAATACGCCATTTTGGATGGTTAATCCCAGGATCTTTTGATGCTATATCTTCAATTGCGTTGGGTGAGCGGCGAAGCATATAGATCCTGACAAGTTTTTAGAGGGCAGCTGATGGCTGCTTCATGAGAGGTCATATGATGTCATCAGGAACATTATCGGGAATTGTCACTTTGCTGTTTTTCACCGTATTGGGTGATGTATTAAGCGATGCATTGAGCCTTCCAGTACCGGGTTCGGTGATGGGGCTGATACTTCTGGTGATCTACCTGCAAATATCCGGAGGCGTCAGTGAGTCTCTGGATAAGGTCAGTCAGTTCTGTATCCGCTATCTGGCTGTAATGTTTATTCCGGGCTGTGTGGGTATTTTTTTCCTGGGTGACCTTCTCTTGCAGCAATGGCTACCTATCACTCTGGCCATGCTGGTGGCGACCCCTGTTTCCCTGGTAATAACGGCTGTTCTCCTGCAATGGCTGCTTAAACGTTTTGCTGCTGAGAGCGGGGAGAACCATCATGGATGAGGTAATCAGTTTCTCTTACGGATTATTACAGCGGCAGATGAACAACCCGGTTGCGATCCTGCTTATTAATCTGGTTGCCTACCTGCTGGCGGAAAAGTTTTTTATCCGTATGGGGCGCAAAGGCTGGTTTCATCCACTGTTTACCACCAGTCTCCTGGTTTTTCTGGTTATTCGCTTCTCTCCACTTCAGCCTGAAATGTACACAAAGCACAGTGAGTTGCTGAAGATGTTGCTGGCGCCATTTACCGTATCACTGGCGGTTCCTCTTTCCCGGCAGTTGCATACTCTTCGCCAGTTGGCAGGGCCCTTGATGTGTTCATTGCTGATCGGTGGGTTTCTTGCTGCGTTTATTGGTATGGGAATGGCGCTGGCAACCGGAGGCTCAAGAGAGGTGGTGTTATCCATTTCTACCAAGGCCGTAACCACAGCAGTTGCCCTGGTGATGGGAGAACAATACGGCGCTATTATCCCTCTGGTAGCTGCCGTGGTCATTATTTCCGGCGTTTATGGTTCGCTGGTGGGGCCTGCACTGTGTCGCAAGTTTGGTGTGACCGATCCCAGGGCCATTGGCTTTGCCATGGGGGTGAATGCCCATGCAGGCGGTACTGCCCGAGCATTTGAGCTGGATCTGACGATGGGAGTCTATTCCAGCCTTGGGATGTGCCTGTGCGCTATCTACATGCCGCTTCTTGTGCCTTGGCTGATCAGCCTATTACTGTAATTAAATAGCCTAGAGAAACCTTGATGTTCGATAAAGAAGACCTGATCAAAATCGCCAACCAGACCATGCCCTTTGGAAAGTACCAGGGCAGAAGGTTGATCGATCTACCAGAACCTTACCTCTTGTGGTTCGCTGGAAAAGGGTTTCCGGAAGGGGAGCTGGGTAAACTGCTGGCATTGACTCTGGAGATACAGGTGAATGGGCTGAATGATCTGATCACCCCATTGAAAAAATACTAACTCGGCCGTTTAGACTATTTGTGTTGGAAAGCTGTTACCGTATGATCAGATAAAACATAAAAAATATAAGAACAACAGGTAAACAATAACAATGAAAAAGCTTGTTTCTCTTATTACTCAGGCATTGAGCCTGCTTATTGTTGGCGGCTTCAGTCTCTCGATCAGTGAACAGAGTGGCAGGATAGCGCCGTTGAGTCTCTGGGCTGAGTCTGATACAACTCGAGCATCTTCCTATCAGGATGCAAACCTTCTGATCAACCGGACTCCTGCGATGATGGCAAGAATGCCTGCTTCATGGAAACGATAGTCTTCACAGCTATACTGTCCTTCCGTTCATGATGAAGAAGGCTGAAGTCAGTGACATTGAGTGAATTGTTAGAACAGATCCGCCAGCAGCCAGAATTGGTTGAGTTTGAGGCGGTGATGACCGTTATAGCCGATCATTATCATTATGCCCCCACCCGTTTTGTAAATGGTCGAGGTTCTCTCTGTCAGATCAATGAAGCTGGCACTAACGAGGGATCCTGTAAAATTTTTGCCTTCGCCCAGATCCATGACTTGAGTCCTCAGGAGACTCTGGCCTGTTTCGGTCGCTTTTATCGTGATGAGGTGCTTAAGGAACCGAATGGGAGTAGCCATGGTAACATCCGGGCTTTCATGATTTCCGGCTGGAAGAGTGTTGCTTTTGATGAGCCTGCCTTGATTGCCAAATAGAATGAATATATATTCATTAAATATGGAAAAATATTCATATTGGTTTGAGCTGTTTATCACACGGAACAAGGCTGGTTCTTAATCAGACTTTTTTAATGGTTTCCTGGAAAGTACTACTGAGTACACCGGCTACACCGCTGCCTTCTTATAACTGAAGCGACGTTATCCGGGAAAGATCTGGTAAGATAGCAGGGTCGAACAATAATCCAGAAGTAACGGAAGCATCAGATGATTAAAGTGGGGATTGTCGGTGGAACGGGCTATACCGGAGCAGAGCTTTTGCGCTTGCTGTCGGTTCATCCGGATGTTGAGTTGAGTATGATCACTTCCCGTTCTGAAGCGGGAAAGCCGGTCAGTGCGCTTTTTTCCGGGTTACGAGGAAAGCTGGACCTGAACTTTTCACTCCCGGACAATGAACAACTTTCGTCGTGTGATCTGGTGTTCTTTGCAACGCCTAACGGTATTGCCATGGAGTCTGTTCCGGAATTACTGTCTGCAGGCGTTCGGGTAATTGATCTGGCGGCTGACTTTCGTTTGAGTGATACCAGCCTGTGGAAACAGTGGTATGGTGTTGAACATGCCTGTCCGGACGTATTAAAAGAGGCCGTGTATGGCCTGCCGGAAATGAACCGTGCTGACATTGCTGATGCCAGACTGGTCGCCAACCCTGGCTGTTACCCAACGGCAACCCAGCTTGGGTTGTTGCCTCTGGTAAGAGCTGGGCTGGTCAGTGGAAATATCATGGTAGATGCCAAGTCGGGTGTCAGTGGCGCTGGACGTGGAGCCAATGTAGGCACTCTGCTCTGTGAAGCCTCTGAGTCTTTCAAGGCCTATGGTGTTTCGGGTCATCGCCATTTGCCAGAAATTCAGCAGGGCATTGAACGCATGCCAGGTGCAGGTGTATCTCCATTTACCGGTGATCTGGTGTTTGTTCCGCATTTGACCCCCATGATCCGCGGCATTCATTCCACGCTATATTGCACTGTCAAAGACCGTGGTATTGACCTTCAGGCGCTGTATGAGAATACCTTTGAGGGTGAACCCTTTGTTGATGTCATGCCTGCGGGCAGTCATCCGGAGACCCGCTCTGTTCGTGGATGTAACCAGTGTCGTATAGCGGTTCATCGTCCACAGGGTGGGGATACTGTGGTTATATTGTCGGTTATTGATAACCTGGTAAAAGGGGCCGCAGGTCAGGCAGTTCAGAATATGAATATTATGTTTGGTTTGGATGAAATGACAGGCCTGGACTTTCCCGCTGCCATGCCTTGATAAGGCAAACAGGCAGGTTGATGTTCCCTCGTGAATTTATGAGGGAACATCCATTCAATCGCTATTGCCTGATCACTCCTTCCGGTTGAAAGTCAGCAACCCGCAGAGGTGAGTTTTGCTCGATAAACTCCTTCATAACTTCTGCATCCAGATAGCCTGTGTCCACAAAGCCGGGCTTGTCCATCAGGTCGGGGTACTTGTCGCCACCACTGGCAGAAAAACTGAGAATAGCCATCTTGTAAGCCTTTTCAGGCTCAAGTGCTTTGCCATTGATTTGCACATTATAAAGCTGCTGATCTTTGATCAGCATTTCTACCCCGGAGAAGTGTGCGAAGGCCCCGCTGTTGGCTGGCTTATTAGCGACAACAGTCAGGTATTCAAGTATTTCCTCAGCTTTAGAGCTTCACTGGTACATTCGATTTAATTTTTATATGAGTTAAACCAACCGTCACACATAATAAATCCAGGCGGTTGTGATGTACTCTTTAGAACAAACAAAAATATTAAAAGAACTTTCGTTCTATATTACTTTCCTTACCAGAGCTGTTTCTGCGAAAGCTGCACCAGTGTTTTGCGAATTGCTCATTGGTAGCATGCTCTCCGGTGAGGGGTTCCTGACTCAGGCTCTGCTTGCCATCCAGTACGATAAAGTCTGGAGCAGCTATCATCATTGGGTTGCCTTCGGGTGCTGGCGTTGGCGAAATCTTGCTCATCAACTGACACTGTTAGTCAGTTCCAAAGCACCTGAAGAGGAACCGGTTCCCGTTATTCTCGATGACCTGATCCTTGAGCGTTGTTCAGAGAACGCGCCTGCCTGTCGCATCCACCGACAGCACAGCCAGAAAAAGAACCGTGC
>OODV01000347.1 GCA_900299555.1 uncultured Endozoicomonas sp. | reverse complement strand
CGAACATTAAGCTCGAAACCCAGAGCAGCATAGACTGCTTGTAGAGTCGGTAATATAAGAGAATTGGCCAGTTCAGAAGTTACACTGGAAATGCTTTATTAATTTCAGAAATAAACTTCTCAAACGTCCGTAATACCTAAGCTCTAAAGCTGAGCAAGTATTTCCTTTCCTGTCATATCAACTGTTGTCAACGTGTTGCCAAAAGGAAGCACCGTCAGCACATCTTTGTAAGTGATCTCACCGCTATTGATGCTGGAGCGAATTCCGCCACCGTTCATCACGGCCAGATCTGCACCTGATTTTTCCATCAGCGCTTCTGTCAGTAGTGTGCCCAGATTGGTTGGCTGGAACCTTACCTCACTGCGTTCTCCCATCAGTCGTTGATCGACAGCACCGACTTTGCCTTCAACCAGTTGCTGACCTTTTTCCTGATAGGGTGAGAGCAAACTCAACATGGCCTGGTTTTCCGGGATCACTTTATCGTCTTCAGACCCATTGACCGGGATAAGCTGGTAGCGGGTCAGGGTCAGTTGGCCGTTGGTGTATTCAAAATCCGCGCGTCCAACATATTTACCCCACTCTTGTGCTTGAACGATATAAGTGTCGTTTTGCAGGTCCGGCTTAAACAAGGGATCCTGTGAGTGTCCCCCCACAATCAGATCTATGCCTTTCACGCTTCTGGCCAGTGTTACGTCTCCAGGTGCATTGATACCATGATTCCCATTTTGGTAGTGCCCCATATGGGTAGTGGCAATGATAATGTCTGCCTGTTTCTCTAGCTCAGGAATGAGCTTACTGGCCACTGCAACCGGTGATTGAAAATCCAGCCCTTTGACATTCTCAGGGCTGGTCTGCTTTGGTGTGTCAGTGGTTGTGAAACCGACAACGGCAATGCGCAGTCCATCCAGGTCAAAGGTGGTATAAGGCTCAAATACGTGTTTGCCTGTGCCTGCATCAAATATGTTGGCTGAGAGAAAGGGAAACTCTGCCAGAGACTGCTGCATTGCCAAAATGTCCCTTGGGTTATCAAACTCATGATTACCCACGGCCATGGCATCGTAGCCCAACAGATTCATTCCTTTAAAGTCGGGAATGGCATCCTGCATATCAGATTCAGGTACGCCGGTATTGATGTCCCCTCCAGAGAGCAGCAAAACATGGCCGCCTTCTTCCTTTACTTCTTTTGCGAATTGACTCAACCAGCGTCATTCTTGCCGCCATGCCATAACGGCCCTTGCTATCCTGCCAGAAGCGACCATGGTGATCATTAGTATGCAGAACGGTCAGTTTGTATGTCTGGTCTTTTTCAGCAGGAGGATTCACTGTTGTGCAGGCACTGATTAACAGCGCTGAGATGCCGGCTGCGAGCCACTTCCAGTTATTGTTTCGGGTCATCAGGAGTCCCTGTTATATCGTTTGTTGACTTGGTGAAGTGGTTTTTCACCAGCTTATATTGGGTGCTATTTTAAACATCTTTTGCTACCGGTGAATTAATGGAAACTGATTTTATGGTATAAGCAAACCATGAACATTTGTTGGTAATACCCAACGTACACTCTAATGACCGTAATGATCGTCGGCATTAGCAATGCGATTAATAGCGGGTAATAGAGTCCCTTGTGTAAGGAGCCCTGATGTTTAGTGGTGTCAAGGCTTTCAGCATGGAGGGTAGTTAGGGTTTATTGGTATAAGGAGCTTAATCGTGGATATGTCTTTGTCTCTGAATGAAACCCGTGTAATTGGCTGCCTCCTGGAAAAAGAGAGTACGACACCGGATCAATACCCTCTGTCGCTTAATGCCCTGACCAATGCCTGTAATCAGAAGAGTAACCGTGAGCCTGTGTTAAGTCTGGCAGAATCGGAAGTAAAGGAGACTCTGGATGCTCTTTTAAAAGAACGTCTGGTCAGTGAAGATACGGGGGCTCGTGTGAGTAAGTACCGGCATCGTTTCTGCAATACGGAGTTTGGCAGTCTGCAGCTGACTAATCAGGAAAGAGGCATAGTTTGTGTGCTCTTTCTCCGCGGAGCACAGACTCCCGGCGAACTGCGGGGGCGTACCGGTCGCCTTGCCGAGTTTGCTGATGTTCGTGAAGTTGAAGGCGTTTTACAGCAAATGGTGGAGCGTGGGCTGGTGGTTCAGCTCCCTCGTGAAGCGGGAAAGCGGGAAAGCCGTTATGCTCACCTTTTCTCTGGTGAGGTGAGTATCGTGAATCAGGCTGACCTGGTTGCTGATGACAAAGCCAGGATTCGTGAACTGGAGCATGAGGTCATGATTTTAAGAGCTGAAGTAGAGAGGCTGAACCGCGAATTAGGCCGGTAACAGGCTCAGCTATTTAGTGGCCTATCAAGATTTGCTGGAAGCTTTCGCAGCACTATTATTCCCGTCAGGTAGATAACCAATAAGTAGAGCACCGGTGAAAAGGCTATCTTAGTGGTGCTGACCAGCCAGGTCGCGATCATTGGCGACAAGCTGCCAAGAAAGCCCTGGGCGGTATTATATCCTAGGGCCAAACCGGTCATTCGAACAGAGGATGGGAGTAATCTGGTGGATAAGATGGCACCACTTCCATAGATTGCTGCCAGCAACACGCCAAACGCTAACTGTCCGACCACAACTTTCCATGGTTCAGGCTGTGTCATCAGCCAGTAGCAGGGCACCATACCAATAATACCTGTCATCACAGCCCTGATAATGACTTTCCTGGCTCCGATCCAATCAGCCAGTCTGGCGGCCAGAGGAATGGCCAGTACCATGAGAACCATATTGCCGGTATTGATGGCAAGTGCCTGAGTCCTGCTGAAAAACAGGTGCTCTGACCAGTACGTGTTGATATAGATAAACACCATAAAGAAGCAGGTTCCGTTGAGGGCATTCAGCACACCGACCCTCAGCATATCCATCTTGTGTTTACGGAGCACTTGATGGATAGGCGCTTGCTCCGGTTTCTTCGTGTTTTCAGGGGGGCCTGATTTCACTCGTAAGCTTGCCAGCACAATGCAGCCAAGAGCACCCATCAGCCAGGGAATACGCCACCCCCACAACATGATATCTTCAGTCGTCAGATTCCAATGAACTAAGGTGGCGACGAGCGATCCTGCAATCATGCCACTGATGCCACTGACATGAACCAGGCTGGATAGCAGGCCCTGGTGTTTGGGGTGAGCATGATCTGCCAGAGAGGTGAGTGTTGCAGCGACTTCTCCACTCATGGATAACCCCTGCAATAGCCTGCACAACAGCAACACAGCGGGAGCCAGAAAACCAATCTGCTGATAAGAGGGGAGCAGGGTAATCGTGAGCGTGCTTAACCCCATCAGGCCAAGGCTGAGAATTAACGCTGGTCGTCGACCATAGACATCACCGATATGCCCAAACAGTATTGCGCCAAGAGGGCGAATAAAAAAACCGAGGGCAAATCCTGAAAAAGTGGCCAGCAGAGAGATAGTCTGGCTTTCTGATGGGAAAAACAGTTCTGCGATGACCGGTGTAAAGAAGCCATAGAGGGTAAAGTCGTATAGCTCGATAAAGTTGCCGCCAGCAATGGCTAAGATGGAGATGGGCCTGGTTTCTTTATGCACTGAGTGATGGTTTAGCGGAATTGACTGATCAGTCAGTATGGCAGAACTTTTGAAAGGTGGGTGCTGTGAATATAAGGGTTTCGATAAATTGGGCGCTAACAGGATGTGTCGCTTCAATATTACGGAGTATTTATGTGCAGTGTATGGCTATCGCTTATTGCCTTCTCTGTGCTCGGGCGTATGATTTCTGCCCTGCGTTGAAGCCCGCTAATAGTATTTCAAAGGTGTTTGATGAGTGAGCAGAAACCTGCATTCTGGCAGGTAAAATCGTTAACCGAGATGACGCCTGAAGAGTGGGAGTCACTTTGTGATGGCTGTGGTCGCTGCTGTCTCAATAAGATAATTGATGCCGATACTGATGAAATTCACACCACGGCGGTGGCCTGCCGGCTGTTGGATCTGGAAACCTGCCGCTGCAGGCATTATAAACACCGCCGCAAGTATGTGGATGACTGCATCAAGTTTACCCCGAAAACCCTCCATGAACATTTGCCATGGTTGCCGGACAGCTGTGCTTATAACCTGCTCTTTCATGGGTATGACCTTCCGGAGTGGCATCCACTGAATACTGGGGATCCAGATTCTGTCCATGAATCCGGCTTTTCAATCAAGGGCAAGGACATCGCCTCGGAAGAAGAGATTTCAGACCCTTCGGATTGGTTTGATTATATTATCCGGGTGAGTTGAGGAGCCTGTCACTGGAAAGCTTCTGATTACTGCCTCAACGCTTTAATAGTGTGTGAGGCGCCGGATCTGACGAAGTCTGCATCACAGCCAGCGGTTACCAGGCTGAATCCTTTTTTTCGCATACGATCAGCAAATTCTGGCCCCATGCAGTGGATAGCTGCAGGTACGCCATGCTTTTTGCTGCAGGAAAGGATGTGGTCGATAGCCTCCATAACCGGTGGCTCATAATTGTCAGGCTGAGGCTGGCAGCCCAGGGCATAGGAAAGATCAAAGGGGCCAATATAAACGGCTCCAAGTCCTTCTGTCGTGAGAATCTCATCCAGATTATCCAGTGCCTGTCGGGTTTCAATCATCACAATGGGGAGAATGGTTTCTTCCGCCTTTTCCGGGTAATCGTTGCCCGCGTAGATCATTGCCCTGCTGGGCCCAAAGCTTCGATTGCCTTTGGACGGGTAACGGCAGGTGGCGACAAATTCCCGGGTCTGTTCTGCGGTCTCAATCATCGGGCAGATCACGCCATAAGCACCGGCATCCAGCATTTTCATAATAATGCCGGGATCCAACCAGGGAACCCGGACAATAGGGGTAACGGATGTGGTTGATATGGCCTGCAGCATAGCCAGGGCTGATTCAAAGCCGATCATGCCGTGCTGCATATCAATGGTCATTGAGTCAAACCCCTGATGGGCGATCAACTCAGCCGTCATTGGACAAGGGTGGATAAGCCAGCAGTTCAGGGCGGTCTTATTTTGCTGGAAAAGGCTCAGTACCTGATTCTTTCTCATTGTTGATCATTGTTATCAGCGTTATGGAATCTCTGAAGTATAGTCAACGTGAAGTCAGTGGAGCCGTTGCTTTTCTGCGTGATAATTGATCTCAAGGCTTGTCAGAGGGGTGGAAAACCTTACACTACCTTGGGAGCCTGTCGGACTTACCACTGACCTACTGCGAAAAAGCCGGACTTGGCCATTTTTCATGCTGCTTTTCGTCAAATAGCCCTGCTATTCTCCTCAAATCAGCATAAAAACTGTCTCAAACCGGACTTTTTCTCGCTACGGTCGACTAAGTCCGACAGGCTCCTGGTGAATATGAATATCGGATGAAAGAGTCTCTGAACGAATGACGGCTCATGGCACGCTCTACGGTTTGGTTCTGGCAGGAGGTCGTTCCTCCCGAATGGGGCAGGATAAATCACGACTGAACTGGTTTGGTAAACCCCTTTACCAGCATATGGCTTCTCTGTTGGCTCAGGCTGGGATTAGCAATGTTCTGATCAGTGGATCCGGATTTGCAGGTGAGGTGTCTGTCAATGAGCACAGCCCAACAGATGGCTCAGCTATTGAGAGCATTGAAGATGTTGTTCCCGGAAGAGGTCCTCTGAGTGGTATCCATGCCACTTTTCAGCATTTACAGGATGGCGACCGCTTGCTGATTATTCCGGTTGATATGCCTCTGGTTCCTGCTGATGCGATCCAGATGCTTTGTGATCATCAGCAACCCTGTTGCTTTGAGGGGTTTAACCTTCCAGTGGTTCTGCCCGTGAATGCAGAGTCACGACAAATGGTTGAAAAGGCCATACAGAGTAATAACCCGAAGGATTATGCGCTCTGGCGCCTGCACCAGCAGCTGGGTGGAGAGACGATGCCGCTGCCATTCTCTATGGCAGACCTCTTTGTGAATGCCAATACGCCTGAAGACTGGCGTGATCTGGTGGATAGATTTTGAAAATAGACGGGAGCGAGAATATCCATGGCTCATAATCAGTTTGATGAGTTTATTCCTGTAAACATTGCGGTGCTGACGGTATCGGATACCCGTACCGAGGAAAACGATACATCGGGTCACCTGCTGGTTGATAGCCTGACTGCCGCAGGGCACACGCTGGTGGATAAAGCCATTGTGAAAGACGACATCTACAAGATTCGGGAAGTTGTATCCCGTTGGATTGCCAGTGATGCCGGGTCACCAAAGTGTGTGCAGGCAGTGCTTGTTACCGGTGGTACTGGCTTTGCTGGCAGGGATAGTACGCCGGAAGCCTTACTGCCTATTTTTGATAAACAGATTGATGGCTATGGTGAACTGTTCAGACAGCTTTCTTATGAGCAGATTAAAACATCGACCATTCAATCCCGTACCGTCGCCGGTATGGCTAACGGAACGGTTATTTTTGTAATGCCAGGCTCTAATAATGCCTGTAAGACAGCCTGGGAAGGCATTATTAAGGATCAGCTGAACAGTCAGCACCGTCCATGCAACTTTGTTGAACAACTGAAAAAGGCGGGTTGATCGTGTCTCAATCAGAGTCCCTTACCCATATTAACAGTGATGGTAAGGCCAGCATGGTTGATGTTGGTGAGAAAGACATCACCCGTCGTGAAGCTCGGGCTGAAGGCTACATCTACATGGCGCCTGAGACGCTGGCACTGGTAAAAGACAATGGCCTTAAAAAGGGTGACGTGCTTGCAGTGGCCAGAATTGCCGGGATTCAGGCAGCAAAGCAGTGCAGTCAACTGGTGCCGCTTTGTCACCCATTAATGTTGAACTTTATCGGCGTTGAGTTTCAGCTTGAAGACGAGCATTCAAGGATTCGTATCGAAACCTGCTGTCGCCTGAGTGGAAAAACCGGTGTTGAGATTGAAGCACTGACGGCGGCATCGGTTGCTGCTTTGACTATCTATGATATGTGCAAGGCTGCGGACAAAGAGATGCATATTGAAGGCATTCGCGTTCTGGAAAAGAGTGGTGGTCGAAGTGGTCATTACATTCATGGTCAGGAGACGTCTTTGTCAGGCGGTGTAGCATGATTAAAGTACTGTTCTTTGCCAGCTTTCGCGAACAACTGAACTGCGAGCAGCTGTCTCTGGAAGAGGGAGAGTATTCAGCTTTACTCTCCGAATTAAAAAGCCAGCTGGCTGAAAAAGGTGAAGCGTGGCGTGAGGTGATGATGAGTCATCGTACACTGGTTGCTATCAACCAGAATATGACTCGCAAGGATGTCACTCTGAACTCAGGCGATGAAGTGGCATTTTTTCCTCCAGTCACCGGGGGGTGATTCTTATTTGAACCACTAAGGATTTGTCCTTAAATAACTTCCACATTATTCAAAACGCCGCCGCCCGCCACCCGCTTCCCGCAGAAGCACACACGGGTAGCGGGAGGCCGGCAGCGGATAGCGTCCCTTGAAATGTGGAAATAATTTCAGGACAGTTTCTAAGTGTCTTTGTGGTCCAAAGCACAAACAGGATTAGAGCCTTGATTTCCATTCAAGTAGAAGACTTTAACCCCGGCCATGAATATGAGCGTCTGGAAGGGAATAAGTCATCAGGAGCCATTGTTACCTTTACCGGCACGGTTCGGGACATGAACCTTGGGGATGAGGTTGGTGGCCTGTTTCTGGAGCATTATCCGGGGATGACGGAAAAAGCCCTGCAGGAAATTATTGATGAGGCCATGGAGCGGTGGGAGCTTCAGGTGGTTCGGGTTATTCATCGCATAGGGCAAATGCATCCCGGGGACCGAATAGTCTTTGTTGGCGTCGCCAGCGCCCATCGTAAAGAAGCGTTTGCGGCCTGCGAGTTTATTATGGATTACCTGAAAACCCGTGCTCCGTTCTGGAAGAAAGAAACGACTCCAGAGGGGGATCGCTGGGTGGATGAGCGTGAGTCTGACCAGGAAGCGGCTGATCGCTGGCTTTGACCTCTGAAAGTGAACTCTAACCCGGATATTTCATAAACATGTTCCCGTTCTCGCTTGTCCTTTATCGCCCCAAGGGACTTTTGCTTGGTCGACCGTACACCCCGGTACGGCGCTACCTCACAAAATCCCTTGGGGCGATAAAGTCCTGCCCGAGATTCGGGGCAGTTTATGAAATATTCGGGTTAAACAACGGCTGCTTCATGTTAAGAACCTTATTTTTAGCGTTTGTCCTCTCTTTTCTGGGGGCATCGGTCTACGCAGAAGAACTGAAAGTGGCCGTTGCAGCAAACTTCAAACCATCACTGGAAGTTCTGGCAAAGGCGTTTGAAGCAGAAACCGGACACCGGTTGTTGATCTCCTCAGCATCTACCGGTGTGCTGTATAACCAGATCACCAATGGTGCGCCTTTCGATGTCTTTCTGTCAGCAGACAGTCTTCGGCCTGAACTGCTGGAAAAAAAAGGGCTGACACTCAGAGATAGCCGGCATCCTTATGCCCTGGGAGAGCTGGTATTATGGAGTCCTGGTTTTTCCGGAAAGGATGGGAAAAATAACACCATGACACTGGAGGATCTGGCTGTCTACGAGGGACGCCTGGCCATTGCCAATCCGGCAACGGCACCCTATGGTTTGGCGGCACAGCAGGTTCTGGAAAAACTGGGTTTCTGGTCATCGTTCAGATCCCGCCTGGTTCAGGGAGCCAGTATCCAGCAGACCTGGCAGTTTGTGGCCAGTGGAAATATTCCTGCAGGGCTGGTGGCGAAAGCACAGCTGGTCGACCATAAAGACAACGATGGTCATATTTTTGCGATTCCTGCAACGTTGTATGATCCGATTCGGCAGGATCTGGTTATCTTAAATCGGACTCGCCAGCCTGAAGTGGCAAGGGAGTTTGTGTCGTTTATTTTGTCGCCGCCGGTTCAGAAGACCATTGCTAAACAGGGCTATCTCCCCGTATCAACGAAAATAGCCGAGTTGAATGCTAAAACAACTTCCGAAAATAGAAGGGAAGCACTCTGAATGCTGCTCACCGCTGTTTGGGTAACGCTGAAGCTGGCAACCATTACCACCATTATTCTGATGCTGCTGGCGATTCCCATGGCATGGGGACTGGCTAACATGCAGAGTCGGCTGAGGCCGGTATTGGAAGCTCTGGTTGGTCTGCCAATGGTGTTGCCGCCTACTGTTCTGGGTTTTTACCTGCTTTTGTTTTTTTCCCCTAACCATGCGGTTGGACAGGCCTGGCTTTCTCTCACTGGTACAACGCTGGCATTCAGTTTTACCGGGTTGGTGATTGCCTCTGTTCTCTGTTCCATGCCATTTGTTGTGCAACCACTGCAGCGGGCGTTTGAGCAGCTGGACAAAGGCCTTCTTGAGGCCGCAGCGATGATGGGGGCCGGGCGAATGGATCGTTTCTTTAATGTGGTGCTTCCCTGCACCCGAAGGGCGATGATTCTGGCCGCCTGTATGGGGTTTGCCCATACCATCGGGGAGTTTGGTGTGGTTCTTATGATTGGTGGCAATATTCCCGGAGAGACACAGGTTCTCTCGATTGCCTTGTTTGACGCCGTGGAATCACAGCAGTTTACTGAAGCCCATCAGATTGCGGCAGGACTTTTGGTATTTGCCATGATGCTTCTGATCACCCTTTACAGTCTTGACCGTAAGCCCGTGACTCAATTACCCCTTAAATCAAACCCTGGTCGTAGTTAATGCTAAGAATTGATATTCAGCTTCCCCGGGATCGCTTTGTTCTTAGTGTTGATGAGTTACTGGATACCGATACCACCTGGTCCATTATGGGGCGCTCCGGTTGTGGTAAAACATCACTGTTGCGAACCATTGCCGGTTTGGAAACGCATGCGCGGGGATTGGTTCAGTTCAATGATGAAGTCTGGCAGGATTCCGAAAAGGGGATATGGGTTCCACCGGAGCAGCGGGGCATTGGCTATATATTTCAGGAAGCCAGGTTGTTTCCCCATTTGGATGTTATGGAAAACCTCCAGTTTGCGTTGAAGCGGACCAGAGCTAATACCAGCATGCCATCATTATCAGAGGTCATTGAACAGCTTGATATTGAGCATTTACTTGGACGAGCCGTTGATAAGCTTTCCGGAGGAGAAAAGCAACGGGTTGCTATTGCTCGAACCCTGTTAAGTGGGCCCCGCCTTCTATTAATGGATGAACCCCTGGCTTCCTTGGACTGGTCATCAAAAACAAGAATTCTTCCCTGCTTGAGAAATATCCATCAGCACTTCGGAATACCGGTTGTTATGGTAAGCCATGCGCGTGAAGAAGTTGCACGGCTAGCGGATAAACTGGTGCTGATTGATCAGGGACAGGTTGTATCCCGTGGAGAGTGCCGTCAATTACTCAGCCGGCCAGGTTCTTTATTAACCAGGGATGACTGTGCACTGTCGATCCTGGAAGTTCAGGTGGGAAGTCATGATCAGGAATATGGGTTTACAGAGCTGTTATTTGGTCAGCAGAAGTTATTGGTGAATCAAATTTCAGCAAGTCGGGGGGCAGACCTGAGAGTGATATTACCTGCTCAGGAGGTCAGTATTGTTGTAGAAGACATCCACTGTACAAGTGTTCAGAATCGAGTAGCAACAACCATTCAGGCCATACAGGAACTTGATTCAAATAATGTCATGCTGTTTATGGAGGCAGAAGGGCAGCAATTACTGGCTTTGGTTACCAGAAGAGCAATAGGGATGTTAAATCTGGCAGAGGGGCAAAAAGTTTTTGCTCATTTTAAAGGCTCTTGTCTGGACGTTATCTAATGTGAGCTTTCATTCAGCCACTGCATATTAAAATGCAGTGGCTGAATGAAAGTAAAATCTTATTTAACTAGTGATCGTTTTTGTTATGAGTTTCCACGCCGTCGTGGTCGGTATCTTCAAGCAAAACTTTGGCAGCAGCAGCCACATCTTCTTCTGTGCCGTTATAAAGCAGTAGAAAGCTACCTGCAGAGAGTGATTCTTCATAACGTACAATGCTGTTCTTGGGAATTCCCATGCTGGCAAGGCCCGCGCCCAGTGCGGATAAGCCGCCGACAATAACCGCGCCTTCAAGGCCTCCAACAATGGCAGATACCAATGGCCCTGCAACCACCATTGGGCCAACGCCTGGAATCACAAAAAAAGCGGCACCAAACAGAATACCCCAGAGCCCACCCCAGAAAGCCCCCATTTTTCCCCAGGCTTTCATTCGATCACCCGTATTGTAATAACCAACGACATGCTCTTCTGTGTGGTAGTCATTGCCAATGACCGATATCTTTTTCATCTCAAAGCCCGCTTTTTGCAGGCGCTTAACCGCATCATCAGCAGCATGGTGGGTTTTATAGACGGCAACACAGGTGTTCGGAGTTTTCATGGTTATGCTCCAGATAGAGACTGAAAGCAGTCTCTTGACTCTGTTGGGTGTGTCAGAAGTTTTAGAGATTTTCAGTTTTGTGCATCAACCTTCGTGTAATGTAAGTAACCAGCAGCGGTAATGGACACACGCTGGCATTACTTAAAAACATACGAGGTTTTTTGACAGAAAACTGATAAGTATCCACGAAAGCAAAAAAGCGAGTCGCTGCTAAAAAAATAGATGATTTTAACTGTCAGTCAAACAGTCGGCAGGTGTCTGATGATCAATGAAGAAGGTATTTGGGATAGAGGAATATGTTAACTTTTAATAGAGGTTTAAAGCAGAAAGAGCAAAGTGTCTCGATCAAGTTTTTCTTCTGACTTAAATATTGGATCAATTGAAGCAGGTTTTTGATTCCATTCGCCTGACTGCCACTACTAGATGGAGGCTTCTATGTCGCCATTGTATCGCTTTGTCCTCTTTTCTGCCTGTATGATGTCCAGTGATCGTTTGATTTTTCCGGTGCTAGGCTGGGAAATTAGCGCATAAAAAAAGAGCACCACAAGGTGCTCTTTTTCTGTTTTCCCAAAAGGGAAAAGCTTATGCTTTCTCTACGTTGGCAGCCTGAAGGCCTTTCTGGCCCTGCTCAACGTCAAAGGTCACAGCCTGACCTTCAGCGAGAGTTTTGAAGCCGTCACCGATGATGGCGCGGAAGTGAACGAATACGTCTGGACCACCGTTGTCCTGAGCGATAAAGCCAAAGCCTTTCTCTTCACTGAACCACTTTACCGTTCCGGTCGATTTAGACATGCAATGTCTCCTGAATATTTCTATAAAAATGCGTTGTACACGCGTTAAGCCAATGTGTAGTCACATCTTCATATTTCTATTTAAGAGTAAAGCAATCAAAGCAGCATAACTTAAACTAAGAAGTGGTGTGACGATCAGGAAGTACTCAAAAAGCGATACGATTTTTCGTTCTTCTCAATAATGGCCAATAGGAACTCTAATAGCTGTCCGAAGGGATGTCAAAGATTTTATCAAGTTTGTTAAAAACAAATCATCGTATTAATTTTAACCAGAAATCAGGGGCTGGAATGCCCCGTTGGGTAAGAAATTAATGCTTTGATTTATATGCTATTTGTTGCTTTTTATTCACTGTTTTTTCGCTTTCTTGATTGGCAGTAACAGGTCATGGGTAATCGGAATAAAGTGACTGGAAGCTTGAATCAGAGAGGATGCTGTCAGAGCCTCTACACCGTATACCTCAGTCTGCAGGCCGAAATCCTGCTGAACCTTTTGCAATAGCAGGTCAAAGTCGCCATCACCGGAAGCAAGGGCAATAATATCGGCCTTGGGTGCCCAGCTCATGACATCCAGCGTTATTCCAACATCCCAGTCACCCTTTGACGTGCCATCGCTTCTCTGAATATAGGGTTTCAGCTTTACTTCAAAGCCAATGGCTCGAAGAATATCCTGGAATTGCTGCTGCTTTGGGTCTCCACGATCAATAGCATAGGCGATGGCTTTGGTGACCTTCCTGCCTTTACTAACCAGGGCCCAGAACGCATTGTAATCAAAGTGGCTGTTATAGATCTGTCGAGTGGTGTAATAGATGTTCTGTACATCGACAAAGAGCGCAATACTCTTCTCAGCCATAGGTTTTGATCTCCCTGCGCTTGATCGCTGCTTGCTTCATCATGATGGTTGATGATGCTTTCTGGGCAAGGTAAAGCAGGCCTCCAATGGAAAGAATCGATACCATCACCATGAAAATGACTGACAGATTACCTTGCGTTGGGCTTTTCAGTAAAGAGATCAGGTCTCTTGCCTGCATGCCAGCCCAGAGGGCAAACAGTGTTCTGGGTAACATGCCCATAAAACCGGCAATCAGAAAGGTATGCAGGCGTACGCCAATCGCGGGCAGTACCAGATTCATTAGTGAAAATGGGAGAACTGGGGAGATCCGGGTCAGAATGACCAGCGGCCACTGATGATGTTTCAGTTCGTCAAGAATCAGGTGAATGCGGGAGTTCGGGGGAAGTGTATTCATCAACTTCCCATGATCCAGTGATTTCCCAACCATATAACCGATGACAGAAGCTGCAGGATAGGAAATCAGGATATAGAAAAACGCCACCCACCCCAGAAAATAGCCACTGATCAGCGCTATAAGAGTTGATGGCGTCAGGGCGAGAGCCATGGTTAGGGAGCTCGCCGCAAAAAGCCAGGCCCACTGGCTTGTGGATAGCGTGTAAAGTGAGTCCTGCCAGGTGATCGCGAGGGTAGTGATCAGGGTGCTGCCAAAGATGGAGGTAATACTGAGCAGGCCCATCAGTGAGAGTATCTGACGATTCTTGCTGAAAAAAGAGCCACGCAAGAAAGAGCTACGAAGAAATACGCGATTCACCGGGAATGACTGGCCGCTGCCTATAAAACGTACAAGCGTAATGGTTACTATGGGGGGGAGGCAATAATACTTACATAATCTCAGCGAGAACCTGACCGTTTGTTGAGTTTTCGCTGAAGTGTCCTGCGATGCATGCCAAGGCTTCGGGCGGCGGCCGAGATATTGCCGTTATGCTCCAGAAGTACTTTCTGCAGATACTCCCATTCCAGCTGGTAAACCGGCATTCGGGTTTCAGGGATGACAGGGCATTGTTCATGGTCTGGTGGGAGTTTGCTGATATTGAGTGCAGAAAGTATTTGCAAGGTGTCGACCGGCTTGCAGAGGTAGTCCTTAGCCCCAAGTTTAATGGCACTGACAGCGGTAGCAATGCTGGCATACCCTGTTAGTACTATGATCTCAATATTTGGGTTGAAGCTCCGCAACAGTGGAATCAGCCTGAGGCCGCTTTCACTCCCAATTTTCAGGTCAACAACGGCACTTGCCGGTTGGTGTTTTTGTTGCAGGGCTGTCGCTTTAACAATGGTGTCTGCCGTAACGGGGTTAAACCCCTTTTTTCGGAGTGAGGTGGCGAGAGTGTGTAAAAAGAGCTGGTCATCATCTGCAATCAAAATAGAAGGCATCTCAAGGACTTTTCCAGGGATCATCGTCGCTTCATTGTTCCTGCTTTCTTTTACTGATAATGGGAAGCCTTACTTCAGTAAGGCTTCCCTTACTCTGGAGGCTAAAGATATGTATCTGACCCCCAAGTCGCTCAATACTGGCCTGACTGAGTAATAAACCAATCCCGAGCCCATCTTCTTTTAAGCTATAGGGTTTCCTTAAAAAGGCTTCTGGGTTCTCTGCTTTTGTACCGGCTGAATTTTCCAGGGGCGTTGAGTGGGTATCAGGAAAGCCCATTCCATTATCCAGGATCTGTATTGTCAGGTTTTGGCTGCTCTGTATCACTTTCAGTGAAACCTGGCCCGGGCTCGCATCTTCTGCATTATCAAGTAAGGACGTCATTGCCTGGTACAGTGTCAGATCGCAGGGAATGATTACAGACGCAGGCCATTGAGCGGCGTTGTAATAAAGCTCGGACTCAGGTCTGATGAGTTGCCATTTTTGAATGACTTTAGAGAGAAAATACTGACTATCAATGCTTTCAATACCGTTATATTGGCTTTCCGATACTAACTGTTGAAGCCTTTTCTTGCATTCATCAATCTGACCCCTGAGAAATTTCAAGCTGTCAGCCAGTTCGCTGTTCTGGTATTCGTCCTGAAGGTCCTTTAGAACAATGGCCATTGTTGTTAATGGCGTTCCCAGTTCATGGGCTGCACCTGCTGCCTGAAGTGCAATGGCAAGAATGCTTTCATCTCTCAGCTGAAGTTCTCTGCTGATGGCAATGTCTCTTTGTTGTTTTCTCAGGGCTGACGCCATCAGTTCGACGAAGTAATTGATAATAAATGCGCTTAGAACAAACGTTAGCCACATGCCAAGCAAATGAATATCAATCATGAGCTGGTGTTCTGGCAAGTGAAGCTTCGAATCGGACCCGGCTGGCACGTACCACTTCATGAGCAGGGTATAGAGCAGAGCTGCACTGATTGTCACTCCCCAGCTGTATTTTCCAGGGAGCAGTGCTGCACCTATACAGACAGTTATCAGGTAGGTCGATACCAGTGGATTTGTATAACCACCACTGAAGAATAACAGAGTACTCTGGGTAAGAAGGTCCAGCAGCAGTTGAACAAAGAACTCCTGATCGCTGACACTTCTTTTGAACACATGTAACCGAATGATTGTGCAGGTGATCAGGAGAAGGGTCATTAAACAGGCCAGAACAAGGCCGGTAATCTGGAGCTCAAAATGGGTGCTGGCCAGGAAAAAGGCAATACCTTCTAAAGCGATAAGAGTTCCACGCAGCCAGCACAAGCGCTTGAGGTTCTCTGCACCAACCGAGAGGTTCAGTATTTTGTTCTGAAGTGTCGTCATTAAGGCTGCACTGTGTGCTCATATATCTGACACCATTAGACTCGAAAGTGCGTTTTTTTATCCGCATCAGTTAGGGGGCGTTCTCAATTAGCCATGAGACCAGTTGATAACACAAGCTTTCAGGCAAGGCGAACGACGCAGGGCATGGTGGTTCCATGTTCAAGTCGTTCAACGCAGCATGAGTGCTTGAGTTATCAACCCGAAGGGCCGCCCACGGTTTGCGCCATTCTGCGTTGCTCACTGCTTATGTGGAATACCACACCGCGCAGTTCACGCCTTGTCTGGCACAAACCGTGGGTGGCTGGTCACATGTCTAATTGAGAACGCCCCCTAATTGTGTAATGAATAATAAAGGATACGGTAATAGGGGTTGAAACAGCTACGGGTGGTGGAAATGGCAGGGCACGGCTGATCGCCTGAAGACTGCTGGCTTTGAATTGTTTGTTTCCGGATAGAATTTCGGCTGTTGCCAGTGTGCCATCGGGATGAATCATGGCTTTTACTTTGACATCCCCTTCAATCCCCCGGTGAAGTGCCTGACGGGGATAGCGTTTCTGTCGATTGATGCGCTGCACCAGATCCGACTGCCACCCTTTCATTAGACTACTTTCCATGCTTTCTGCAGGAAGTTCAGTACTGCTGTCGGGGCCTTCAGAGCTGTTATCCATGGCCAATGGTTCCGATGGCTCAACGGTGGGTGATGGTTGCTGTTCTGCAATTTCCTCGGCTTCCAGTTTTTTGGCTGGGGAACTTTGGACTACCTCTTTTTTTACTTCTGTGGAAGGCGTTGCTTTATTGGGACTAACCGACTTGGAAATGAGGTGTTCCACAGGCTTTTGGGCCTTATGATAGGACTTTTGTGGTTCGGATATTTTGTCGACCTGTTGCTTTGTCTCTTCATTTTTAAGAGGCGTTAAAACTGAAGTTGCTTCAGGGGCCTGCCTGGCCAGGGTCAGTTTAAATTGAGAGGTGCCCAGGTTGTTGTTGATCAGCGCATGCTCATTGTGTCTTGGGGCAACAGCAATCATTGAATGAAGAGCTACTGAACACAGCAAGGCAATAACAATGTTTTTTGTTGTGTGGTGGCTCATTGTAATCAATAGTCGCTGCTGGAAAGATCACAGAATTATGTGACTTCCCGGGGGGCATGGTAAGGGGGGAATATTACTCATTTGCGAAGTGTTATGGTAAGGGGTAATCCTGAAAATTCTGTTCTTATTGATTGAGTCCAGAAGGTGTGACCACCTTCTGGATGGGGAAAGTGTGTTTAATCGACTCTCTTCCATGCCTGATCCCAGGCAAGCCCGGTTGCAGGCTCATAGTAAAAAGGAGCTTGATTGCACCAGCCACTTTCAGGGAATGGTTTGCATTGATAAACGTTGTGATCACGAGCCAGTACTTTTGTGCCTGCTGAGTAGCCGCCTATACCGTTAGGGTAAACGTAATCGTAGTCTGATGGAGGGGGCGGTACATCTTTATCAATCACTGACGTCGTGTAAGAGTAATCTGCACTTTTTGCGAATACTGCATTTTTGAAAATATTTAATTCGTCGTACATATAGTGATTCATTTCGTCATGCCAGAATCCTATTTGTACAGTTTTACCGTGAAGGTCGTTGACTTTACGTGCAAGCTCAGCGGTCCAGTTTGTGAAATCAACATTTTTTTCGGTGATCACAATCGTTTCATTGACGACATCCACTCCCTGCCCATTTCTGAGGCGAAACCTGGCATTGTCCCCTGGCTCTGCGGGGTTGGTTGTAAACGTGATGTAGCGTCCCAGTTTAACCAGATCCGGTTGTGGATCCGGTTCAGGATCAGGGTCCGGTTCAGTACCACCATCATCCGAGAAACGGAGGTCTGAGCAATTGTAAAATCCTTCACCAGCAGGGTCTTTTCGTTGCCAGCGTGTGTAAAGTACTGCGCTGCCGCTTCTGCCTTCAGGAATGGTGAAATCCATCTCATAGAAACCATTGACTACCTGCTTTTCCCCATGCTCTGCAATAAGTTCAAGGTCGTTCCACGTTAGCGGCTGTGTGGCGGAATTAAACCCGGGCTTACTGAGATAAATTTGAAAGAAATGGTTAGGGTGAGGGGCGGAAACATGAATCTTCAAGGTGTGCTTGCCGGGTTTTATCGGTGTTTTCTGCCAGTTTTTATCCGGGATATCCATACCTGCCTTCTTTGTGTCGCCAGCCGCACAAAGAGTGCCATCCTTTATCACGGCTTCAACCGCAGCCTGGTTGTTATAGTCCGGTACCAGGGCGGAAAACTCATTTTTCTGGGTGAATGGATAATCTCCGGATTGATCAAAAGCCTTCTGGCATGCCTCGTTGGGAATTGAGTCAGTCCAGTAGCCGCCATCATCATAACAGTACACCTGTCGAGCTTTTGGTGCTGATACCCAGCCATGGGCAAGAACGTTCCCGGTAAAAGAGAGGGACAGTGCCGCCAGAAAGGTTTTTTTATAAGGAATGTGGGTGAAATACATCATCGTTATTACTGCTCTTGTTGATGTGGGTAGAAAAGTGATTTTTTGCGGAGTTAAGAAGAGGGGGCTGCTCTAAAAAATGCAAATTTGAGCAATGTACGTTGGATTAATTCAGCAGAAATTGATGGATCTGTCTGAAGAAGTGGATTTTTCTGAGGTGTTTTGGTTGGCCGGTGAGGGTAAATGAAATAATAAACTCTGTTTCATAGCGATAACCTATAAAAAAGACCTGCTGTGCAGTCAAAGCATAGCAGGTCTTTTGGTATGGAAAGCTATCTCTCCAATCAAGCTGTCAGGAAAATAATAATACCTGGCAGAATGAAGAAGGCGATGAACAGATAGGCAAAAGCGTACATTCTGTTCTTAACTGCCAGATCAGACAGTTTGTCAGCCATAAACAGCGGGATCTCTCTCAGCCACTTGATGCCATAAATCAGAACCACGGCACAGAAGTTGAAGAAGAAGTGAACCATGGCAATGGTCAGTGCTGGCAGTGCTGCAGGACCGGTGATTGCTGTGGCAGCCAGCAGGGCTGTGATGGTTGTACCGATATTGGCACCCAGGGTGAAAGGGTACTCAGCTTTATAGCTTCACTGGTACATTCGATTTAATTTTTATATGAGTTAAACCAACCGTCACACATAATAAATCCAGGCGGTTGTGATGTACTCTTTAGAACAAACAAAAATATTAAAAGAACTTTCGTTCTATATTACTTTCCTTACCAGAGCTGTTTCTGCGAAAGCTGCACCAGTGTTTTGCGAATTGCTCATTGGTAGCATGCTCTCCGGTGAGGGGTTCCTGACTCAGGCTCTGCTTGCCATCCAGTACGATAAAGTCTGGAGCAGCTATCATCATTGGGTTGCCTTCGGGTGCTGGCGTTGGCGAAATCTTGCTCATCAACTGACACTGTTAGTCAGTTCCAAAGCACCTGAAGAGGAACCGGTTCCCGTTATTCTCGATGACCTGATCCTTGAGCGTTGTTCAGAGAACGCGCCTGCCTGTCGCATCCACCGACAGCACAGCCAGAAAAAGAACCGTGC
>OODV01000346.1 GCA_900299555.1 uncultured Endozoicomonas sp. | reverse complement strand
CGAACATTAAGCTCGAAACCCAGAGCAGCATAGACTGCTTGTAGAGTCGGTAATATAAGAGAATTGGCCAGTTCAGAAGTTACACTGGAAATGCTTTATTAATTTCAGAAATAAACTTCTCAAACGTCCGTAATACCTAAGCTCTAAAGCTGAGAAAGGGTACATCTGTCGTACAGTAAACAGACCATTTGCAACCATCGGTACCATCAGGCTGGTGGTAGTTGATGACGATTGAACCATCACCGTCATGGTCATACCGGACAGAATGCCGCTGATCGGACCACGGCCAATGGATTTGTGCAGTGCATCCTTGGCTTTACCCACCATGACCTTCTTGAGCAGTTTGCCAAGGCGAACCACCGAGAAAAAGATCAGGACAATACCGATGCCGATCATGGCAATGCCAGAAAGCGTGCTGTCAGGCAGAACAGATACAAAGCCTTTGATAATGTCTTCAGCCGGCGATGTTAACGGGTCAATAAAGTTCAGGCCTTTCATTGACATATTCTGACCACCAACCAGCATGCCTGCTACGGAAGCAGAGAGCTTGCTCAGGAATCCTGTGAACAGTTCCAGTGGCAGAAGAATCAAGACCGCCAGCCAGTTAAAGAAGTCATGAACCGTGGAGGCTGCAAATGCCTGCTTGAACTCTTTATGGCAGCGAATATGACCAAGACTGACGATGGTATTGGTAATGGTTGTGCCGATGTTAGCACCCATAATCATCGGGATAGCCAGGTGAACCGGCAGGCCGCCAGCGACCAGACCGACAATGACGGACGTTACTGTACTGGAAGACTGTACGAGCGCTGTCGCCAGTGTACCCGCCAGAAGACCCATGATGGCATTGTTGGCAAAGCTGAACAGCTGTGCCGCAGCTTCACTGCCACCCACCGCCATTTTAAAGCCGGAGCCGATGACACTAACAGCTACCAGCAGAGCGTAGATCCACAGAACAACGCGCAGCCAGATACGACCGTAATGGCGCGTGGTCATGGTTTTGAAATCAGCGCCCTGTGAAGAAGCAGATGTCATTTCAGACATAGAGAGTGCACCCTAGTGCTTATAAAGTTGAGGATAAAAATATCGAGTCTTTATGACAGTTTTATGACAATTTCTTCACAAAATTGACACAATTCAATTTTCTCCTAACTTGGAAGAGAAGTATTACTAGTCAACTACCTAATAACCGAAGCATGGAAGATAAACTCTATGCAAAATCGAGGATGTTTTGGGGGAGGGCGCAATACTTCTTTGAATGGCTGTCTCGTGAAGAGTTATGCAGCAATGGCAAGTTGTCATTTTGAACATGAATTAACCTGGCCAAATTGATCATAAAATCATCTGGCTTGCTAAAGTGATTGTGAGATTGTGAAAGGCTATTAATAAGCAGTTTCTCGGATAATTCCAGGTTGTTAGTTTTTTTAGAAAGGTATAATGATAAATGAACTATTCAATAGCGGGATCCTCTGTTCAATCAACAATGGCAATTGTGGATTCTCATCTGCCAACTATATGTTTAACTGATCCTGAAGGAAATACAGATCAGTTAGGAACAGTAGATCGTATTGGTTCTAAACACCTGGATCAATCTGGTCGAGTTGTTATGAAGGTTGATGATAAGTGCCTTTTGTTATTAATGGAGCGAGTATATGTTGGAATGGCGTGTGGGCAGATTAAATTTGATTTAAATTCTCAAGAGAATGATGCTCTTAAAAAGTTTATTGAAGATTATAAGATTGTTATATCAGATGCAACGCATCATAAGCTGTTTGTTAATCCAAAAGATGAAAATTGCGTGAAAGTGTTTGATGAATGTCTTGAGTTTTGTCTCAGGCTAGAACAGGCTCCCATTACAACTCAGATGTCTTCTAAGGAAAGAGAGGCGCTGAATGTAGGATACTGGCAAGGCTATAAGGACGGTTACGCTGCAGGTGCAGGGATGGTTTGAAAAAGTAAGCTTAATACACTTTTTCCTCTATTACTGGTTCCTTCTTTTTGCCAGTAATATTGTATTATTTAATATAATAATGTCTTTTAATTGAAAGGCAGATAAATGTAATTGCAAGGAAGTTCATTGGTAAATAATTGTTTTATTGTCTTTTTTTGGTCGTGTGAGAGAATGGTTTTTGTGCTTTGTTATTCTTGTTGGATAATTAAATAAAAAAGTAGGCTGGCTGCTATTGTGTTGATAGGAGGGGTTAAAAATCCATGCCAGCTTATAGCTGGCTTTTAATAAGGTTTTTTACAGAGTGTATGGGTTTTTGAGTTGGCAAAAAGCGAATAACATACTTGGAATTCGGTCTGTCAATTAATAATAACTGGAGTAAATTAAACTCCAGCTAATTCTTCAACCCTAAGCCTGCATTTCATACATCAAGTCTTACATTAAGAGTTCATCAAACAGCTGCACTTTCACCAGGTCACCGGCTTGTTTATCACCATCCTCTTCGGCCAGCACGATATAGCAGTCAGAATGGCTCATTGTGCTTAGGACTCCAGAACCCTGATGACCCGTGGACATGACCTGAAGTTCACCGGATTCACTGTAAACCAGTCTTCCTCTCTGAAAATCCCTGCGCCCTGGACGCTTCTTGAGCTGGGTTTGCGTGGACAGTGTGAGTTCAACTTTTTCTACCGGCTGCTGGTTCATCATATGGCGCAAGGCTGGAGCCGCCAGCTGCTGGAAGGTGACGGTAGCTGATACTGGATTACCGGGTAGACCAAAAAATACACTGTTTGGGAGCTGCCCAAAGGCAAAAGGCTTGCCCGGTTTGATGGCCAGTTTCCAGAAGCCTGTTTCTCCCAGTTCATCAAGAATGTCTTTGGTGTAATCTGCATCACCAACAGAGACACCACCGGAACTGATCACCGCATCAGCCTCCTGATCGGCTTTCAGGAACGCCTTTCTTAATGCCTCTTTATCGTCAGGAATCTTGCCAAGGTCGATGATTTCGACGTCCAGTTTTTTAAGCATGGCTTTGATAACAAAACGATTGCTGTCGTAAATGTCGCCCTGTCCCAGTAGCTCACCTGGAAGTTTCAGTTCATCTCCGGTAGAAAATACGGCTACTTTGACTTTTTGATAGACGATGACATTGGCAATACCCAGCGAGGCCAGCAGTCCGATATCCTGAGGGCGGACTTTCCGGCCCGGTGTGAACACCTGAGAGCCTTCCGGAATATCTTCTCCTGCTTTTCGGATATTGTTGCCGATCTTCTCTGGTTTCTGGAGAAAATGAATACCCTGATCTGTGGCCTCAGTCTGCTCCTGCATAATAACCACATCGGCACCTTTGGGAATGCTGGCGCCCGTCATAATACGAATGCAGTGTCCGGCGGGAATCTCTCCGGAAAAAGGGTGCCCAGCCAGAGACTGTCCTGCCAAAGGTAAGGTGTCATGGTTCTGCAAATTCTTCAGAATCAGGGCATAACCATCCATGGCAGAATTGTCATGAGAAGGCACATTGATAGGCGATACGATATGCTCTGCTAATACTCTGCCAAGGCTCTCTTCCAGGGAAACGGTCTCGGTTCTGGATACTGGTTTTACACCGCCGATCAGGTTTGTCAGTGCTGCTTCCAGCCTCATTAATCCATCAGTTGCACAGCAGTCACTCATGCTTGGCCTCGTTCATATCTATGGCAAATGCCCATAGCGGGAGAAATGCCCATAGCGGGTGAAAAATAGTTTGCGTAACTCTCTGTTATGCAAAGTGGTGAAGCAAGCTATTTTTCACGACAATAGTTCTCAATAAAACCGGCAATTTGTTCGGGGTGGTTGATATCCAGTTCTGCCAGATGATCAGGAAGATTGATGCCGGGATTGCCATCCCAGGCTATGGCAATGATATGGGGGTCATCAGTAAACAGGAAGGGCTTTTCATAATCACTGCGATGAAGCTCGATTTTAGGTATGGGCGCCTCTCGAAAACCTTCCACTAGGATTAAATCCAGCTGATTCTGGTTGAGCAGCTGCAGTTGCTCCTGCAGCTGTCGTTCGTATCCATTTGGGTATTCGGTATAGCAAATAGAGCGACCTGGCATACTTAACACCAGCTGACTGGCACCGGCATGTCGTAAACGATAGCTGTCTTTTCCGGGAGGGTCTGGCTCTATCGTATGATGAGAGGCTTTGACCATGCCTGTTCTAAGGCCCTTGCTACCAAGAAGTGGCAGTAGTTTTTCAATAAGCGTTGTTTTACCGGTGCCGCTGAAGGCTGCTATGCCCAGAACGGGAATATTGGCAATAATCATTGAGGCAGTCATAGAAGGTGTCTTTTTGGCCTGCAACCGGATGTTAACAGGAACCATGGATAGCATGTTGCTCAGAGTGTGGCACACACTCATCGAGTGCTTAATTAATCTGGATCACTTTTGCTATCCGTACAAAAAAGATCCAGACTGCATGCAAGGTGTACCGTATTCGTCGCTTACGGCTTTCATGGAACAAAAGGGTCAGGAGAATAGCAGATTTACTTAATAATCCAATAAAACAATAGTGCCTGATGTCATGGTTTTTCGAGAAATAAGCAGGTAGGATTCACTTGACTGTTGAAAAACGATCTCAGCAGTCCCTTAAGCAGTATGACTTCTACTATTTTAACAGTCATTTGTGGCTGTTTAACGTTGTGATTAACTGAATCAACAAGCGAGCGCCGAGCTTCGGTACCTAAAGGGGGAGAGCCCCTATGGACTGGAAGCCGCAGTCAGAGAATGCATAACTGGCTGCCAGGGCTGTAGAAGAAATTCTGCTGCCTCCCGCGATTGGAAAGGTGTTCTATGCAACCATTGCAGGATCTTCAGGGACGGAAATTCCCTTACTTGCGGCTGTCAGTCACAGACCTGTGCAACTTTCGTTGCAACTACTGTTTGCCTGACGGCTGCCTTGACCATCACCACAGTGAAGCATTAACCGTTGACGAAATACGTCGTCTGGTAACCGCTTTTGCCTCCGTCGGTGTGGAAAAAATTCGCCTGACCGGAGGGGAACCAACCTTGCGTCAGGATTTTTCCGACATTGTCAGAACCATCAAGCAAATCCCTGGCATAAAGAAGCTGGCCATGACTACGAATGGCTACAAAATGGATCAGCGGGTTACGGACTGGCTGGATGCGGGTATTGATGCCATCAATGTCAGTGTGGACAGTCTTGATCCGCGAGCCTTTGAGCTGATTACCGGTCATAACCGGCTTCGGGAAATTCTGTCAGGCATTCAAAACGCCTTTGATCATGGTCTGCCCTCCATCAAAGTGAATGCGGTGGCTATGAAAGGCATTAATGATGATGAGCTGGATGCCTTTCTTGACTGGATCCGGGACTACCCCGTCTCTATTCGTTTTATCGAGTTGATGCAAACCGGGAACAATCAGGACTTTTTTCAGAAGCACCACTTCCCGGGAAAAAAGATACAGGAACTGCTGCTGGAACGCGGTTGGGTCAGAAAAATGCGCCTGGCTGATGCTGGGCCTGCCCAGGAGTATTGCCACAGTGATTACGAAGGCACTGTTGGGTTGATCATGCCGTACAGTAAGGATTTCTGTAACGACTGTAATCGACTGAGGGTTACCAGTCTGGGGCAGCTCCAGCTATGCCTGTTTGCTGAGTCTGGTATTGATCTACGAGACCTTCTGCAGAGTGATGAACAGCAGGAAGCGCTGGTGGCTCGAATTCGTGACTCTCTCAGGCTTAAAGAAGACAGTCATTTCCTTGAACAGGGCTGGACCGGTGGTACTCAAAACCTGTCTCAGATGGGAGGTTAGTTCATCCAGTGGCTAGCTTTCCTTATTGTTGGTTTTGAGTATTTCAGTAATGGCATTCATTTCATCAATGAGATTGACCCCAATGACTTTTTTGGGGTTCTTTGAATCGATATTCAGGGTTGTCGTTGCTGTTTCCTCTTGATGTTCCAGTTTGAGCAGGTAATCCCCTGTTGGAGTACAGACCTGGCTGTGACCACAGTAATGGCCGGACATTGTCTCGGTACTCTCGGATCCCAGCCGATTGCACGTCGCAATATAAACGTCATTCTCAATCGCTCTGGCCCTTGCCATATGAAGACTCTGTTGCCCTCCAAAGTTGGCTGGATGCAGAATAACGTCGACACCCATCTTTACATACTCCCGCACGATTTCAGGGAACCAGAGATCAAAGCAGATCGCTATACCAAACCGTATACCTGTCTTTCACCACCTCTATCAGGAATAAACCGATTCGTAAGAAATGCCTAAAAT
>OODV01000345.1 GCA_900299555.1 uncultured Endozoicomonas sp. | reverse complement strand
TCAGTCCTTTGACAACAGGTTTCAGGAAAATATCAATTGGTGTGGTGAAAGACAGGTATACCCATATGTTCAAAGACGACGGGTTTATTTCCCCGTGAGAAGTACTGACGGTCAATATTGGTTTGGCTGATTTTCCGGTAACAGGCTTTTAAACCATCCTTATCCACAGCGACTGTACTGTTGAAATACTGGTTGTCTTTTTTCTCTGGGAGTCCGGCAACTATCAGGGTGTCAAGTTGCCTGGCAAGTGACTGGAGTCTTGCTATCGTCTTACTGCCTGTATTTTCTTCCGCCAGTTCATGCAGTTCAGTTGCATTCTTAAAAAGGTAGCCAGAAGTAAACAGCTCAGGTAATAGAACAATATCTCCTGGGGTTTGGCATGAGGTTAACAGTGACTCTACAGTATCAAGGTTGGCTTGAGGCTTTTTATACCTGACTTCCATCTGTACAAGAGTCAGTCGCATAATACAGGTTTTCCGTTGTTTAATGGCAGTCGATGGGTTGTTCAAATGAATAACCTTTGACCTCACTGATGCGAATCAATCCATCGTATTGCTCTGCAAAACCGTCCATTTTTTCATCCAGAAGGTGTCCGCGAAACTTCAGATACATTGGCTGGTAGGGTGCTTTAACATTGTTTTCATAAAAGTCCTGCATTACCTGTCCAGCCCAGTTAAAACTGACCCAGTAAGACACATCACTACCGCATGGGGTAAAACTGTGAACTTCATGTCCCCAGATGTATTTACCCTCAAAAATCGAATCAAAGTCCACAGCATTGACAGTAGGAGAGAGCAAAACAAACAGGGCTATGAAATAACATTTCATGACGATATTCCAGGTGATACAACTGACGTGGAGCCTGTCGGACTTTTTCTCACTACGATCAGTCAGGTCCGAGCGGTTCCTAGACTATCACTGTGTCCAGGAAAGCCAACCCGGAACCTCTGTTTAAATACGGGCTTTGCATGGAGTTTCTGAATTGCCAATGTGCGAGCTGGAAGTCCATGGTAAAGATTATAACTATAGTTTTATTTTTTTTGATTTATATCAATGCGCATCGCTTTGCTGTCTAGTCAAAAGTATTTACTGGCTAGTGGAAAATTACTATAAGTTTACGTTTTTCATTAATGCCTGCAGCTACCCGCTGCACATGCTGTACTCTCTTTGTCGGACAATCACCCCTGTCGTCAAAGGCCTTCCGATCCCACACCCCGGATCAGCGGTAACAGGCACAATCCCTTTTTCTCGATTTCAGTATATGGAACTGGTTCCGTATTATACCAATTGCCTTTTCTAACTACTGTATAACTGCCCACTGGCGAGAGCATAAAC
>OODV01000343.1 GCA_900299555.1 uncultured Endozoicomonas sp. | reverse complement strand
TCAGTCCTTTGACAACAGGTTTCAGGAAAATATCAATTGGTGTGGTGAAAGACAGTTACAATGTGGCCTTTGCAGAATTTTTCGGTTTTTGATACAAAATCATCTTCTACTTTAAAAACGGTACCTTTATCCAGCCCAGTATTACCAGTTTGGGACTGCTCTAAGGCGTGCATGTATTAACACCTGCGTTTAGGGACTTTAGTAAATCCTTGGGCTTGATGAATTTCAGATAGTTTCCTGAAGGCTCAAAACTTTTTAAGCTTATTCAGGCAGGTGGTAATACATGAAAAAAAACAGAGAAGAAGTGGCAGGCAGAGCCACCTAATACAAAGATATGCCAGATAGCATGATTAAAGGGCAGCTTTTTCCATAAATAAAAAACAACACCCAGTGTATAAAGTAACCCACCGGAAACCAGCCAGTATATTCCACCGATTGATAAATTATCTGCCAGCTCACCAGAAGCAACCAGAACCAGCCAGCCCATAAGAACGTAGGTGCTCACGGACAGCTTTTTATACCTTGAGCCAAATACAACCTTGAAGATGATGCCAAGCGCTGCCAGTGTCCATATGATGGCGAAAAGTATCCAGCCAGTCATGCTTCTCATGCTTACCAACAGGAAAGGGGTATAAGTCCCGGCAATGAGCAGATAGATGGAACAATGATCCAGTATTTTGAAAACTTTCTTGGTCTTAGGGTGCTGAAAGCTGTGATACAGCGTGGAGGCCAGAAACAGAAGAATCATGGTTGTACCATAGATGCTGAAACTGACTACCCGCCATACATCAGCCTGATGAGCTGCAAAGGTTACCAGCAGCGTCAGACCCGCGACACTTAACAGGGCGCCCAGCCCGTGGGTAATACTATTCGCAATCTCTTCAGCCAGACTGTAACTCCGACTGATAAGTTTGTTTCCTGCAGTAGATTTCAGAGCCATATACCGGTTGTTTATTCTGTGCCTGTGTAACTGATCATACTGAATCTTGTTCCTGTATGCATAGGAATTATTCTCATTTGCCATCATTGATTACTATTTATGACGAGCCGATTTCGAAAGGTTTCTGGCAGGTTTTGCTGAGTTGCTGGTCACAATGAAGTTTTACCAGCGTTTCGCAGAAAGACGTAAAGATTCGATAACTCATATGAAAAGTCATCTAAACCAACAAATTAGAATGGCAGCAATACCTCATGATCGACTACTTTATTCCTATCAGCTTCTGTTTTGCTGGCTGATTAAAGGGCCATGTTTTTCGGAGGTCAGGCCTCTCTGTTTCAGGCAGTCACCCTCTACAGGCTATCGCTGATGGCCTTCCCCTGTTTTTTCTTCATTCCCGTAGCTGGAGTATGACATGAAAAGGTTGATTCACTCTTGTATCGTTTTGGCTGCAGGCGCTGCTTTGTTTGGGTGCAGCTCCCATAAGCTGACCAGCGTTGACCCGCAATTGGTTGAGAACAAAACCTGGGTGTTGACGTCAATGAACGGTCAGGCAGCCTCTGGTCCAAGAGTAACAATGGAGCTTCGGCCTGCGACTGCGCAGGATGGTCGAATTGGTGGTCAGGCTCAATGCAATCGTTATTTTGGCAGCTATCAGGTTGCCAATAAAAAAATCCACTTTACTCCGATGGGGGGAAGTCGGGCTGCTTGTCCAGCACCGTTTATGACCAAAGAAGCCGAGTACCTGGCAACGTTTCCAAAGCTGGATAATATCGCTATTAAAGAGCATGGGTTGATGTTGAGTAGTCGCAGTAGTGATCAAAAACTAATCTATGTTGCTGAGTCTGCCAATGTCAGTGGTCAGATCGCTGCCAGTGAGGGGACTTTCGCTCCGGGTTCTGAAATTATTGTGGTTTTACAAGACAGCGCGATGCCAAATGACCCTGCAGGCATTATTGGCATTGAGCGAATTCAGGTAGGCAGGAATGTTGATGTGGTGGACTATATGGTCAACTATGCGCCGGAGCTGGTCAATCCGGGTAGCAATTATGAATTGCTTGCAGAAGTCATCCAGAACGGGCAGGTGATGTTTATTACTGCTGTTAAACCTTCTGTTAATTTGAAGTCAGTGCCTTCGAAGCATTGATTCACTATATCGTGTGTAAAGCAGGGTGCACTATTCAGGTGCGCCCTGCTTTTTTATGTGTTTTTTAGTGTTGTCCTGGTGTGCTGGACATGTTTTTCGCATCAATCTGGTGCGGTGTTGGGTTGCCCAGTTGATCAACACAGACAAATACAATGCGATCAATGACAATAATGACCTGTCTGGTTACTTTATTTCGTACGACACAACATAATGTCAGAGAGGTTGTTCCGATATTGACGACCTCAAGGCCAAACTCAAGAATATCCCCGCAGGCAGCGGAGCTGACAAAGTCAATTTCCGACATATATTTGGTCACCAGTAGCTTTTTGGGCCCCATTTTACAGGAAGCATAAATACCAGCTTCTTCATCAATCCATGCCAGGAGAGTACCGCCGAACAGTCGGTATGCGGGGTTCAGGTCGCCAGGTTTAACGGCACGACGGGAGAAATATTTCATCTGGCTACTCCTTGCTCCGGGTAATGTTTTATTACGAGTTTCAGTTTATTGTCTTAGAAGATTGCAATACCAGAGCAACTCATGTGCCATTAATTGGTTTTAACTTATTCTCGGGGCAAATAATGCAGAAACCCTATTCTCAGGCTTGTGAAAACAACAAAATACCCATACTTGAAGTGATCTCTCAATACTTTGATGCATGCACGCATATTCTTGAGATAGGTAGTGGTACCGGGCAGCATGCTGTTTTTTTTGCAGGGGAGATGCCGCAGCTCAAGTGGCAGACATCTGATCTAAAAGATAACCACTCAGGTATTATCAGCTGGTTATCAGAGGCTGGGTTGGAGAATGTCAGATATCCCATCGAGCTGGATGTTTCCTTGCCTGAATGGCCTGTTGAAGGCTTTGACGGTGTTTTTTCAGCAAACACTTCCCACATCATGAGCTGGTCTGAAGTCGAAGCGATGCTGCAGGGGATCGGTTGTCATCTAGTGAATGGGGGCATTTTCTGTCTGTATGGGCCCTTCAATTATCAAGGGAAGTACACCAGTGAGAGTAATGCCCTCTTTGACCAGCATCTCAAACAGAGGGCGCCTCATATGGGAGTTCGTAATTTTGAGGCAATTGATAGTCTGGCCAGAGAACAGGGATTGATGCTGTTGGCTGACTGCAAAATGCCCGCCAACAATCGAATCCTGGTGTGGCAAAAACAGTTGTCATAATCTGTACAGTCAGGGTGTTATACTTCCCGTCTGCTTTTTTCCCGAATAGATCCATGGTTAGAATTGGTCAAATGAATCATCTGAAGGTGGTCAACCTTCTGGATTTTGGTGCATTCCTTAATGGAGGGATGTTGGATGATATTCTATTGCCAAAACGCTTTGTACCAGAGGGGTGTCAGATTGGTGATGAGCTTGACGTTTTTATCTACCTTGACTCTGATGATGTTCCCATCGCAACGACACTTCGTCCGAAGGCTCAGGTAGGGCAGTTCGCCTGCCTTCAAGTCACCGATACCAACCGCATCGGTGCTTTCCTTGACTGGAATATGCCGAAAGAGTTGCTTGTTCCTTTCAGTGAGCAGAAAGAACGGATGGTCAAAGACCAGTTCTATGTGGTCTATATCTATCAGGAGCAGCAGAGCTACCGTATTGTTGCCTCTTCAAAGATCAGTAAATTTCTAAGTACGTCACCACACCGGTATAGCAATGGTCAGCCGGTTCCAATAATGATCTGTGACCGCACTGAGATTGGTTATACGACAATTATTGATAATAAATATCCGGGTGTGCTCTTTGATCAGGATATCGATAGACCGATCCGAATGGGGATGAAGTTTGATGGCTTCATTAAAAGGGTAAGGCCGGATCAGAAACTGGATGTGTGCCTGAAAAAACCGGGCTTTAACAAGCAGGAGATGACAGGTCTTGGTGCAGTCATTCTTGATAGACTTAGAGCTGAAAATGGCTTTTTGCCTTTCAATGATCGTACTGACCCTGATACGGTGAAAAGAGAGTTTTCGGTCAGCAAACGGGTGTTCAAAATGGCCATTGGCGGTTTGTATAAAGAACGTCTTATTCGTATTGAGGAAGACGGCATTCGCCTTATATAAAAGGCTGGTTTGGTGAGTTAGTCTCTTCGGCCCCGACTCTCGGCCAGCATTGTTCAGCCATGCCATTGCGGATGCAGTACAGCTTGGAATACTGATTCAGAGTAGTGTCACAATGGCTGCGAATAACCATCATTCTCTGGCCTATTTTTACGCCTTGCGTACTCTCAGGGTAGTGCAGGATACCATGCTCATCACCTCCCGTTTGATACTGAATATCCTTATGGCCTTCAACGTGGGGCATGCCAGAGTCGATGGATAGGCATTTCATGTCGGCATCGATCACTGCCCGGCCAGGCTCCGGTTGGCTGATGACTGTAGTCCACACTTTCAGGGCGCAGTCAAAGTCCTGGTATGTGCTGATCCATTTCGTGAGCCAATGGTGTGGTTGTCCCAATCCATGAAAAGGTATGAGCCTGCCTGTAACTCCGTGAAGGGAATGGCCTCATAGGCGTCATAAGTCCCACTGCCGCCACCGGAAACAATCTCTGGTCTTAACACTTCGGTGGTTAAGTAGGTATTGAGAAAGTCAAAAACAGGCTCTATAGAGATTCTAGCGCTAGGGTACCGAACATAAAGGTTTGCCAGACGTTCCAGTTTGATAGGGTTAACGATTGGCATTGTGATCAGAATATCTTTTATACCACTGGCCAGCATCATTTCAGCTTTACCCAATTTTGCCGCACAGATACCTTTGGCTCCCATCTCAAGTTGCAGTGTTGCAAGCTCAGGTATTTTATGGGCTTTTGTATGGGGGCGAAGCGAAACTGAGTGCTGATCAGTAAATGTTTGCATACTTTAGGTTCTGCTCCATATAGCCCAAGTCAACGACCAGGACAGGGGTATCAAGCACTTCCAGAGAGAATGGCTGAGATGGTGTCATCAATTAATTGATCAGATATTTCATGGAGGTGTTAATAAGGCATACACAGTGTAGCCCTTAATTCGCAGGAAGCGGTTTTCTATGAGGCGTCGTTGGAGAAAACCGCTCGTAATTATGCCATCAGAACTGGATCAGGTTTTTATCTTCTGAATAATGATCAAGAGAAGAATAGCTCCAATGGTGGCACTGATTATGCTGCCAAGCAGGCTGGTTGTGGCAAAGCCCAGGATGCCAAATACAAGGCCTCCGACCACTGAGCCAATAATCCCGATAATGATATTCCATATCAAACCAAAGCCACTGCCTTTAAAGAACTGGCCGGCAAGAAAGCCTGCGATAGCTCCCACAAACAGAAAAACAAGGATATCAATGATGCCCATATCTCCTCCTGAAGATACAGATAAAATGGTAATGGCCTGCCATTTGAGAGGGTTTGGCAGGAGTTTATGTAAAGGTGGGTTGAGGCAATTTTAGTTTAGTTTTTTGAAGCTATGAAGCTTGGAAAGGGCGTTGATCGCTCAATCCATCAGTAATTGGCTGGTGGCTAAAAACAGGGACTTCCAGTAAACTGCTCCGGTTTTGCTTTTCATATCTTCCTCTCTGTCAGAGAGGCTAATTTTTCCAGCTTAGCAGGTGACCAAATGGGCAAATTCTATACCCAGACGAATCTTCAGATCGACGATAAGCAGGCCTTCCGGGTGTTTGACGGCAAGAAAAAGGCCCGCCTTGGAACAGAAAGGAATCCTGCAGAACTCACTGTGCAGACTGAAGAGCGTAAGGCTGAGCTGGAAAAAGAGTTCATGGAGAACGGCTGGTTCTGCCACATTGAAGTCGATGAGGAAGCGCCTGAAGACACATCAGCTCTCCAGCTGCTCAGAGAAACACCAAAAACGACAGTTCTGGAGAAAGTGCCTGGGCGAAATGACCCGTGTCTTTGTGGTAGTGGAAAAAAATATAAAAAATGCTGTGCTTGATTACAAAGCTGAACCCTTCTGATTGTTGAAAAAATCACCTGATAAGTAGAAAAAAATCTAATTCGGTCCATTATTAGTGCAGATAGGTTATTTATAGAGTCATCTGGTCGACCTATCTTAATAAGCCTCCTACTTTCAAAAGCCGCTTTTAGTGGCTTTTGTTTTATCTATCAGGTGGACCGAATATGAAAAGTCAGACGATGGGTAGTGGCCTTCTGGTCGCCGGTACTTCTATTGGTGCTGGTATGCTGGCATTGCCTCTGGTAGCAGCACTGACTGGTCTTGGCTGGGGTGTATTCCTGATGTTTCTGATGTGGGGTCTATCTACCTATGGTGGCCTCTTGATTGCAGAGGCGTGTCGGGCCTGTCCGGAAGCCGAAAACCTTCATGGTGTGATGGGGCGTTTGATGGGGCCGATTGGTCAGGGTATCGCCATTGCTGCCATGCTGTTCCTCTACTATTCGCTTTGCGCAGCTTATATTTCTGGCGGTGCCAATATGCTGGGTAATCTGCTGGAAAAAGAGGGGGTTCATCTTCCTTTTCGGATAACGGCAACGCTTGTTGTATTACTGGTCGCAATACTGGTTGTTACGGGCACCCGGGTGGTAGATGAAGTGAACCGGGTGATGTTTGCTCTCATGCTGACTCTGTTGCTGTATATCGTATTGTCGCTATTGCCAGAAGTCAGCTTGAGCAATGTCGTGCTGGAAAACAGTACCCCCAGAATTCTTGTTGCTGCATTACCGGTACTGTACACATCTTTTGGCTATCATTGTGCGGTTCCTACCGTTGTTCAGTATGTTCAGGGAAAACCTCACCGGTTTCGTTATGCACTGATTGGAGGCAGTTCGCTCCCTTTCGGTATTTATGTGATCTGGATGATCGTGGTTATTGGGGTGGTTTCTTCTGCAACGGTGATTAGTATGGCGCATAGTCCGGATGGTGTTATGTCACTGATGGATGCTATTGGCAGTCACTCCGGAACAGCGAGCTTTGATTATATGATCAGTGCGTTTGCGGCTTTTGCCCTGGGTACTTCATTTCTTGGTGTCGCTCTTGGATTATTCGATTACCTGGCTGAAGTGTTTGGTCGATCCCATGGTATTTGGGGGCGTATTGAAACAATCACACTGACTCTGCTAATACCTTTGCTGGCAGCCATTTTTATGCCGGGTAGTTTTGTTACTGCACTTGGTTACGCTGCAATTGCCTTGGTGATTCTGGCAGTTTTCATCCCGGTTGCACTGGTCTGGAAGGTTCGTAAACTTCATATGGAGGAACCTTATCAAGTGGCTGGAGGTATTCCTGCTCTAGCGGGCGCCATCATTATTGGCCTTCTGGTGATTGGTGCTCAGTTTGGTGTGATCAGCGGAATATTACCGTCGATTGGTTGATCGATAACCGGGTTAACAAAATGGTCTATTTTTCCTTCTCTAACCTATAAGAATGGAGAGACCTCATGCCCCTTATTAACCTGGATGCGTTTTTTCTGAAGTACGCAGACTATCACAAAAGGGCTGATGCCCTGGGGCTAATGACTCAATTTACAGAACGTGCGGTTTTCTGGGAAGCATGTGGTAGTGACCTCCAGGGTAAAGAAGAAATTCATGGGTGGTACCGGTTTATGTTCAGTCGATGGGAAATCGATAATATGGAGTATGATCTGGCCGCTGAAATGGTGAGAGAGGATTTGGTCTGCTGTGCCTGTTACTGGAATGTACGGTGCTCTGAGAAAGGTTCAGAGCTGTGGTAGTTCGTTCTTCGTACGCTTTAAGAACCGTTGATGAGGGGTTGAAAATCTGGCATTTGCACAGTGGTGTATAAGGCTGGGTGAGTCCTGTCGGTATGCTTATCTAAGCATCTCAGATTATTTTGGAGATATTTATTATATCCTCAGCTTTAGAGCTTCACTGGTACATTCGATTTAATTTTTATATGAGTTAAACCAACCGTCACACATAATAAATCCAGGCGGTTGTGATGTACTCTTTAGAACAAACAAAAATATTAAAAGAACTTTCGTTCTATATTACTTTCCTTACCAGAGCTGTTTCTGCGAAAGCTGCACCAGTGTTTTGCGAATTGCTCATTGGTAGCATGCTCTCCGGTGAGGGGTTCCTGACTCAGGCTCTGCTTGCCATCCAGTACGATAAAGTCTGGAGCAGCTATCATCATTGGGTTGCCTTCGGGTGCTGGCGTTGGCGAAATCTTGCTCATCAACTGACACTGTTAGTCAGTTCCAAAGCACCTGAAGAGGAACCGGTTCCCGTTATTCTCGATGACCTGATCCTTGAGCGTTGTTCAGAGAACGCGCCTGCCTGTCGCATCCACCGACAGCACAGCCAGAAAAAGAACCGTGC
>OODV01000341.1 GCA_900299555.1 uncultured Endozoicomonas sp. | reverse complement strand
CTTCATTTACAGGATATTGCAACTTCGGATCGAAGAACCTTTGCAGGATTTAGGTATGAGGTGTTCATGGAAGCCAGTTTTTGGGATGGTAAGCGTGCCCCCGGTGTTGCTGACCAAATTGATCTTGATAAGTTCAAAAACCTGGGTGAAGTCATTGAACATGCAGTCCATAAATACGGTGACAGGCCGGCTTATACAAGCATGGGCAGAACGGTTACCTTTCACGAAATAGACCGTCTGAGTACAGAGTTTGCTGCTTACCTCCAAAACCACACGACACTGAAACCTGGTGACAGCATTGCCATTCAGTTACCTAACCTGCTTCAGTATCCCGTTGTCGTTTATGGTGCGATTAAAGCGGGGCTGATTATTGTCAATACAAACCCACTGTACACTGCCAGAGAAATGAAGCACCAGTTTACAGACTCTGGTGCCAAGGCTCTGGTCTGCCTGAATGTAGTCGGCCATCTGGTTGAGGACATCATTCAGGATACGCCAATCAAGCATCTGATCGTTACCGAGCTGGCAGATCTGCTGCCCTGGCCTAAGAGAAGCCTGATTAATCTTGCCGTAAAATACGTCAAGAAGATGGTTCCTTCATACAAACTGCCTCAGGCATTGAGCTTCAATCAGGCGATGAAGCTGGGATCAAAATCCCGGTTCAGTAAGCCGATTTCTCCGGGTGCTGATGATGTGGCAGTTTTGCAATACACCGGAGGTACTACCGGGGTTGCTAAAGGTGCCATGCTGACCCAGCGCAATTTGGTAAGTAATGTTCTGCAGACAGCCAGTGTGCTATCACAGACAGATGAAAACGGCGTTCCTTTGGCGAAGCCTGATGGTAATACTGCCATAGCCCCTTTGCCTCTTTATCATATTTACGCATTTACGGTTCACCTGATGGCGTTTTTCCAGCTGGGTGGGCACAGCGTTCTGATCGCCAACCCCCGTGATATGGATACGTTTGTTAATGCCTTGAAGCCACATAGGATGAATATATTTATTGGGTTGAACACTCTGTTTGTTGGGTTGATGAATCACCCTGAGTTCAAGGACCTTGATTTTTCAGAGCTGCAACTGACTATGTCGGGTGGGACAGCCCTTCAGGAAGCCGTTGCCAATCGTTGGAAGGACATGACTGGCTGTACAATTTCTGAGGGATATGGTCTTTCCGAGACGTCCCCTGTGGTCTCGTTAAATCCTGCAGGCAGTTACTCTAAATTGGGTACTGTTGGTTTGCCAATGTCTGGAACCGCTCTCAAGACAATTGATGATCAGGGGAATGAGTTGCCTCTGGGAGAGCGGGGAGAGCTCTGCGTGAAAGGGCCCCAGGTGATGAAAGGCTATTGGATGCGTCCGGAAGCAACTGCTGAGGTGATCGATGATGAAGGCTGGTTCAAAACTGGAGATGTGGCCATTCTCGATGATGAAGGTTACGTGAAGATCGTCGACCGGGTTAAGGATATGGTACTGGTCTCTGGCTTTAATGTTTATCCTAACGAAGTGGAGGATATTGTTTCCAAGCATGACAAGGTTCAGAACTGTGCTGTCATTGGTGTTCCTGATGAAAAAACTGGTGAAGCCGTCAAGCTCTTTATTATCCCTGGTGATAAGAGCTTAACGGCTGAAGAGGTCAATGAGTACTGCAGGCTTAACCTGACGGCTTATAAGATCCCAAAGCAGGTTGAGTTCCGTGATGAGCTGCCAACAACACCTGTTGGTAAGATTTTGCGTAAGGATCTTCGTGCCGATGAGATGAAGAAACGGGAAGCCGCTTCCTGACTTTCACTGGAAATCAGGGCCCCGGTAAATGACGGGGCTTTGAAATTACGTTGGATTTTATTAATTCTCATGCTTATTACAGAAGTTTGGTGTTTTTTTAATTGATGAATAGATTTTGCCGTATCCTTTTTTGTCTGTTCCGTTGTTTTTGATTTTTTGTCCTGAGAAATATTGGTTGTTCTAATTGGTTGGCCTGAGTTTTAAAGAAAATCTAGGGCTGTGTTTCATTTTGGGTTTCTTGTTTCAAATGACATCCCTATTTTAAGTTTAACTGTTTTCAATTATCGATGATAATTTGATATCCGACTTTCTTGGAGCGCTAGGAGTTTGTGCTTATCTTAAAGTCTTTGGCAGCGTAAGGTTTGAGTTTTTTTTGGCGTATTTAAAAATATGAATTAAACTGAATGATTAGGTTTTTATCGATTTAGACGATGTGGTTATATTGTTTTATTAATGTTTTAGTGAGGCTGAATTGTTATGTTGTTAGTACTTTGATTGTTAATACGGTTTTATCTTTTCTTTTTTTACTGCGTGTTCTCTGAATTAGCTGCCAATCATTACTGAACTCCCAAACTAACTGATGAAAAATCAGGTTTCCGGTGATACACCTGAGATTTCATATTTTTCGTGATCCAAAGCAGGAAATATGTAAGATGATGTCTACAGAAAGCATTTTGTGAGAGGTGATGAGATAATATGCTCATTTATTTTTACCAACAATGCACGGGCTTGTCTCTATTTACAGACAGAAGCGTCAATGTTAAGTTTTTCTATTGATTTCTAACTCCACTTTTAATTGATACTTTTATTGACAAGATTGGTTTCAAACAATGAATATTTTTGATGAAGCACTCAGTGTCCTGAAATCTAAAGTTCAGGTTCGTAAGCTGTTCCATGATATGCATGCTGAAGATCTTCAGCGTGTTATTGGCCGAATTGACGCCATCTATGAAGAAAAGCTGATGGCTCAAATGGAGATTGAAGAAGAGCAGGCTCGAAAGAAAGAGGCTCTGGATGCGGTCGTTCAGCAGATGAAAGAGCTTGGCCTGTCTATGGGTGATATCAAAGGTCTGGCTGATGACAAGAGCACCAGCGGACGTAAAGGGAAAACACGCCAGCGTTACTTATTCCGCTATGAAACTACCGATGGCTCAGCTGTAGATTGGGAAGGAGCGACAACAGGACGTATTCCTGCAGACTTCTCGGCTTATCTTGAGCGTACTGGTAAGGAGCGCAAGGCCTGTATCGTTTCTGAGCTCTAATTGCTCATTTTTCGGTTTAATTAAATCAGAGAGTCTTCTAGTCCGGATACTCCATAAACATGCCCCTGTTCTCGCTTGTCTTTTGTAGTCCTTAGTGAGTTTTGCAGAGTCGACCGTAAAGCCTGTTACGGCACTCCCTCAATAAATCACTAAGAGTGATAAAGTCCTGAACGAGACTTGGGGCAGTTTATTGAATATCCGGGCTGGAATATCAAGGGGGCCGGGTTTTACTTTGCCTGATTTAGCTGGAGTAGTTCAGACTTAATCTGACATTTCTTTTCAAAAAAAGAAAAGGGTTACCGATTTAG
>OODV01000220.1 GCA_900299555.1 uncultured Endozoicomonas sp. | reverse complement strand
GCATCACGGTAGTCGGCAGATCAAAGCCGCCAGCCAGACCACAGGCTGCAACAGCGCCTTCATAGTCGACCTGGGCCAGTACTTTGGCCAGAATTTTGCTGCCAACGGTATCTACACAGCCAGCCCAGAGCTGTTTTTCCAGGGGGCGAGCAGGTTCCAGCAACTCTGCCCGGTCAATCACTCGGTCAGCACCGATGGACTTTAACCAATCACTGTTCTGTGGGCGGCCAGAGGCGGCAACTACCTGATAACCCAGCTGATCCAACAGTGTTACGGCAACACTACCGACACCACCGCTGGCACCTGTCACCAGAATTTCACCTTTTTCTGGCGTAATACCGGCGTCTTCAAGAGCCATGACGCAGAGCATGGCGGTCAGGCCTGCAGTACCGATAATCATCGCCTTGCGACTATCCAGTCCTGCGGGCATGGATACCAGGTAGTCGGCAGGTACACTGGCTTTTTCTGCCATGCCGCCCCAGTGGTTTTCACCAACGCCCCAGCCGGTCAGAATGACAGAATCTCCGGGTTGGTAACGGTCATCCCTGGATGACAGTACCTGACCGGCATAATCAATACCCGGTACCATGGGGAATTGGCGGATGATTTTGCCCTTGCCGGTAATGGCCAGACCGTCTTTGTAGTTCAGTGACGAGTATTCAACACCAACCACAACATCCCCTGCTGGCAGCCTGGAATCCTCCAGTTGTTCTATGGCGGCTACCGTTTTTGTATCTTGCTGATTCAGTACCAGAGCCTTGAACATAAACGACAATCTCGTAATAAAAATAGGAGCGCGGATTGTACTCTTGCATTTAGTGGGTAACCAGTATTGTATCCGGTTTTTCCCCCTAAACACGAATAATCAGTTACAAATGTAATAAAGCATGTCGATGAGATAGATAATTCGATACTATCTGGCCAACTGTTATGTCTACTGGACCTATAGACCAAAATAAGCCTCAAATTGTTCGTGAGAGGATTGAAAGCAGCAAATGCCCTGATGAGAGTGCATCGAAAACTGTCGGTAAGCACTCTGGTCGTACAGTATTATCTGGTGAGCAGAGAGGAAAGCTAGAACTTGGCCAGCCCCGGGATAAAATGGATTGTCGTCAATTAGCTAACAATAAAGACTTTTCTAATACTGTGATTAATTCGCAGAATCAAAAATATTTACAGCGGCAGGATTCTGGATTTAATGAAAAAATGTCTGATGCTGAATTAAGTGAGCTGGATGAAATTCGATTACTTGATCAGGTGGATTACTCGGACGCAGATAGTGCCTATGACAGTGATTTAGAAGAGAGTGGCAGGTCTGAGCGCGGAGATGATGACTCAGAAGAAGGTGATAATGATCACGATGAATCGACGATGCTTGCTGGCTTCAATCGTAAAAATGCCTTGAGGTTTGCTGTTGTATTAAGTCCCGGGGAAATTGAGTTGCTTAAAAAAAATGTGACACAACAGGATATTGAGTTTTTTATTGCAAAGTCTGATGGGCTAAAAGGTGATTTTTTTCATACCGGGGACTATCTGGTTGAGCATGTAGATGAAACATGTCGAAAGATACAGCAAAGTTTTGTCAGGCACTCAGATGTGTCACTTAATGCAGGGCAGCTTGTGTTCTGGTGGAATTTGTCATGTAAAAACATTCAAGATCATTTACGGTGGTGTAAAGATGTTGAGTTGAAGCGATTGGATGCAACTTTTATTAAAAGGGCTCGTAAGCTGAAAACCCTTCAATCTAAAAAATATGGGATGCATCTAAAATTCATGGATAGTAATAATATATCTGTCTTTCACCACACCAATTGATATTTTCCTGAAACCTGTTGTCAAAGGACTGA
>OODV01000367.1 GCA_900299555.1 uncultured Endozoicomonas sp. | reverse complement strand
CGAACATTAAGCTCGAAACCCAGAGCAGCATAGACTGCTTGTAGAGTCGGTAATATAAGAGAATTGGCCAGTTCAGAAGTTACACTGGAAATGCTTTATTAATTTCAGAAATAAACTTCTCAAACGTCCGTAATACCTAAGCTCTAAAGCTGAGTACCTTAATATCCGCTCGGATTTTTTATATGAATTAGAGTGGATCATAAATACCATGAAAAAGCTTTTTACCTTAGTGTTGATGAGTGTGCTGAGCTTTGGCGTTATGGCCGATGACTGGAAGAAACTTGGTGAGCGTCGTGTTTCTTTTCAGAGCGAACAGGATGTAATCCATGTTAGTGGTTTCAAGGGTAAGTACGACACTATTGCATTCAAAGTGGACAGAGCTCCGATTTTCATGAAGAAAATCAAAGTTGTCTTTGGTAATGGCAAGTCACAGACCATTCATATCAACAAGCGTCTGCACAAAGGCAAGCGTTCACTGCCATACCGTCTGATTGATGGTGATCGCATTATCAACAGAATCGAGATGGACTATAAAACTGCCATCGGTGGTCATAAGTACGCTGAAGTAAAAGTGTACGGTAAGCGCAGTTGATTTTTTTACAAAAATAGTGCTTTCCTGGCAGCATTTCTTGCTGCCTTTTTATTTTCAATTAAACCCTCTTTTCAGCTACCCATATAAAATTGCTAGCAGAACTACGATTTCTGTCTATCTTTACTGCTTCTATCCAGCAATTAGTGATGGAATTGCATGCTACGAACGGCAGTCATCGGCGCGGGCTATCTTGGCAGATTCCATGCTGAGAAATATGCCCGATTAGCGTCCAGTCACCTGGTCGGTGTGGCCGATATTAATGAGATTTGCGGCCAGCGAGTGGCCGGTGATTGCAACACCCATTATTTCAGAGACTACAGAGACCTGATTGGCCAGGTAGATGCGGTGAGCGTTGTAGTGCCAACGGTCATGCATCACACCATCGCCCGTGATTTTTTAAAAGCCGGTGTGCACGTGCTGGTAGAAAAACCAATAGCCAGCAATTTATCACAGGCAGAGGAAATGATCAGACTGGCTCGAGAAAAACAGTTGATTCTTCAGGTTGGCTTTCTTGAACGTTACAACGCTGCGTTAGGCAGTGTCTCTGATAAAGTCAAACAACCTCGATTTATTGAGTCTCACCGTCTGGCTTCATTCAAACCGCGATCCATGGATATCAATGTCATTATGGATCTTATGATTCATGATCTGGATATCATTCTCAATATTGTTGACTCTCCTTTGATAGGTATTGCGGCTAATGGAAGTGCCGTTTTATCTGACACCATTGATATTGCTCAGGCGCGCTTATCATTTGCCTGTGGTTGTGTTGCGAATGTAACGGCGAGCCGCATCAGTCAAACAAGCAAAAGGAAAATGCGTATTTTCCAGGCAAGCTCCTGCATATGTGTTGATTTTCAAGCATTGAAAGTCAGTCATTTTTATAAAGGGGAAGGAGAGCAGCATCCTGGTATCCCTGTTATCGAGTGTCATGAACAGAGCTACGAGGGTAATGATGCTCTGAAGCTGGAGATTGAAGACTTTCTACATAGTGTTGAAGCTTCCAATCCGCCAAGAGTCAGTGGTGAGGATGGTAGAAACGCGTTGAATGCAGCAAATCAGATATCTGAAATTATTGCTGAAACAGGTGTGAGTATATAGCGGTACATAAAAGCCGTAGCCAATATTTTTCACCGCAAAAGTGGAGCCATGAATCAAAAAAGTATGAACAAAATACCGATGGTTGATGTATTGGCATGGCATCGCCCCATACAGAAAAAGCTTGAAGAAAAAGCGGTTCAGGTGTTGCGTAGCGGTCATTTTATCATGGGGGAAGAGGTGGAAGCCTTTGAGCAGGAAGTTGCACAGTATCTGGGGGCTAAATATGCCATCAGTTGTGCTAATGGTACGGATGCGCTTGTGTTATCTCTTCATGCTGCCGGTATTGGTCCTGGAGATGAGGTATTAACGACAGGGTTTACCTTTTTTGCTACTGTCGAGGCCATTATGCAGGTAGGAGCGACACCTGTTCTGGTCGATATAGACTCCGAAACTTTTAATATTGATCCCGTAGAGCTGGAACGCAGCATTACATCCCGGTGCAGAGCCGTTCTTGCTGTTCATCTTTTTGGTTTGCCTGCTGCTCTTAATGAAATCCAGGCTGTTTGTGATCGTCACGGTTTAAAGTTGCTGGAAGATTGCGCTCAATCTTTTGGTGCTTCCTATCAGTCCCGAAAAACAGGCAACTATGGTTTACTGGGTGCTTTCAGCTTTTTTCCCAGTAAGAATCTTGGTGGTTTTGGTGATGGAGGGCTGGTAATCACCAGCGACTTGCAGGTAGCTGAAACCGTGCGGATGCTCCGAAATCATGGCAGTGCATATCAGTATTATCATGAGTGCTCAGGCTACAATAGTCGTCTGGATGAAATTCAGGCTGGTTTGTTAAGAATCAAGCTTCAATATATTGAAGAATTTAATAACGACCGAAGAAAGATTGCTGAATGGTATCGTGAGTTGCTGCAGGATACAGACATTCTTTGTCCTGAAGAGCGGGAGGAGCATATCTATCACCAATTTACGGTGGTTTTGCCTTCTGGCAGAGATATGGTCAAGAAGCATCTGGCCGGGAAGGGGGTTTCCAGTGCTATTTATTACCCATTGCCTTTGAATAAGCAAAGGGCTCTGGCGGGACTTGCCAGTGAATATGAACTGCCGGTTTGTGAACAATTGTCTGAACACTGCCTTTCATTACCTATATATCCGGGAATGACCAGAGGTCAGGTTGAGTCTGTTGTAGGTGTACTGGTTAAAGCTATGCATTAATGCTGTAGTGGAGCGTGCATCAAGCTATTTAACTATTTCAGTAATATTTTAGATGGCAGGAGTTTATTTATGCCCTCTAACGGGATTGAGGGATCTAGTGAAGTTGCAATCATAGATATTAGAGAGACTGGCGCTGACCGGTCTCGTCCCGCGACTAGCTGGAAAGGGTTCTTTATATCGGAAAGTCACAGCACTGTGTCGAAGCTGGCAGCATCAGGGATTTGTCTTGTTGGTGGTATTTGTACAGGTATTGGTATCCAGCAAAGAAGTCCTGCCATTTATATTGTTTTTCCAATCCTTACTCTCATTGCAGAGACGGCTTATTTTGGTTGCAGAGCATATAATTATTTTAAAGGTAGAAATCATAATTTTGAAGAAGTAGAAGGCCTCATTACAACAAGGACAAGAGGAGGAGTAGCTAACGATCGAATTATGCCCGAAGGTTCAAAGTGTTTATATGAAGAAAAACTTGTTTTATCAGTAAATAATTTGAGCGCTATGGATTTTTTGAAAAGCTTTGAGGCTAACTACTTTAGACCCGGTGATTCGGGTTTTGAGTCTCAGGTGAAATTATTCCAAGATCTCAAAAACAGGTTTCCAAATTATTTTTCAAGGCATGAAGAAATAAACTCGCAATTAATACTAAAAGATAAAGAACAATGCAAAATAGTTCTGGAGGGGGGGTTTAATTGTTATAGACAAGAATTTAATAAAAAAAGTGAGTATCTAATTCTAGTTACCATTGATGATGGAGATTGTTTATACGATGCATTATGGCAAGGGCTGAGTCCTGAGATGAAAGAAGATTTATTACAGAAATACCAAGAAGAAATTGATGAGCAAGCAAAGCAGGTAGAGAGTGGATATTCTCCATATTTTGCTCTTAAAGCTTTGTTATGTGAGGTTGCTGATAAAGAAAAGTATAGAGTAACCATTTTGAAAAATGGTGAAGAGTTGGGGGCTACATCATACAGTTCTATCGATGGTTACAAATGTTTAATAAAGGACAAAGGTAAGTTTTGGGGACGACATAATATTGAAGGTAAAATTCTAGCAGAAGAGCTTGATCTCAATCTAACACTAATTGCAGGGTGCGATTATAATCAACAGGCAGGCTTTACTTATTGGGAAGATGAGCAGATCTATGTGAGTAAAACAGCCAAGAGTACGTTCTATATTGAAAATAGTCATCAGCATTATAGTGCAGCTCTAAAGCAAGAGACTGGTAGATGTACTAATGTATCTACTACGTGATATCAGTGGTTAAAAACCTGAGCTAGTTTAGTAGATTCAGAACAACCACTAGCAAGATCCAGTGGTTGTGGTTTTTTGACAGCCTTATGCAATAGCCAGCTTTTTCAACGCTTCAAACTTTTCCAGTTGCTCAGGGAAGAAGTTCTTATCTTTATCCCTACGCAGATAAACTTTAAACAGCATACGCCCCTGTTTGCTCAGGAATTGAACGGAACGGGTTTCTACTCCATGGAATGGCTTGCTGACCACAGCGATAACGGCAACATTATCAACCTTCAGGTGCCCTTTAAGAGGAGTACGTCGGTCACTTAGGTTGTAGTAACCGAACTTCTCACCGCCCTTCGGAAAATGGCCGACCATTTCAAAAATAGAACCATCCACATCAATAACCAGAGTCAGTTCGCCCCAGGTTTTGATGTCCCTCAGCACATCCAGGTAATGGCTGGCATCAATTAATGTCACCATATCAGCAGGCATGGCCTGAATCACGTCCAGTTCGCTGGCATTCAGCTGGTTGGCAATTTCTGCCGGTAAAATTGCCGGGTTTTCAGTCAGAATATCCTGCACCTGTTTGGCCAGTGTCATGCCGCTTTCTCTGTGTTTTGTCCATCTAATGGATGTTGTTCAAGAAAATTAATCAGTGCCTGGTGCATGGTGACGTTCCAGAACTGGCCTGGCAGCGTCAGGTCGAGAATGCCATGCTGAATGGTTGCCAGACCGTTTTCCTGCCATACTTCGAACAGAGGCATGCAGTGGTCACTCATACCTTCACCACCCGCATGGTTAAGCTTGGCAATGTCCAGCCAGCCGCGGTCAAATCCGGAGCCGATCGTTCCAAGAAGCGGTTTATTACCTGTTGCTTTACTCATCATCATGATGGGTTTTTTACCCGCGTCCAGAGCTTCATAATAAGCCGGTAATGTTCTGAGGCTCATGGCATTGTGCCCGGCAAAGTTACCACCGGCACCGGAGCCAAAAGGCATGATCTCGGCACCAGACTTTACGCCGTGGTTATATATGTTCCGCTCGCGGGTATCTCTTCCCCAGTGGCTGACACTCAGTCGACCAACCCTATGGGAACTCAGGGTTTCAACGCCCATACGGAACATTTCTGCGCGCTCTGGAGAGCTTGCTGGCTCTGGCATAGAGCCTTTTTCAATCGACTGCTTCATCCGGCTGGAACCCAACAGAATTAATTGATAAAGGTCTACACCATGAGCTTTGGATTGCAGAAAGGTATGAAGATCACGCTCCCAGTCATTAAGGGTTTGGCCAGGCAAACCAAACATCAGGTCTACGACGACTGCTGCGTTATTCAGACTGTTAAAATAGTCCAGCCGTTCCAGTAGAAATTCACCGGAATCGATACGGCTCATGCGACGGCGCAATGTCGTATTAAAACTCTGTGCTCCCAGGGAGAATCGGTTAAACCCTGATTCCAGGCAGGCAGCAATTTTGTCATTGTCAAAGCCATGAAAACGACCTTCAAAGGTCATCTCTACGTCATTTGCCAGCGGCAAGGATTCGCGAACTGCATTGCCAAGACGAAGAATCTGTTCTGGTGTTAGGTCCGTGGGGGTACCACCGCCAAAATAGACACCATGAAACAGGCCTTCCTGTGTCCAGGCATCCTGTGCCGACATGCGGATTTCCCGTTCCAGGTAATCAACATAACGGGCTATTTCATCTTTCTTCGTGGTGTTCTGAAAGAAACCACAATAAGAGCAATGAGTGCGACAAAAAGGAATATGGATATAGGCAAGCCGCTTACCATTAGTAAGCAGTTTCGGATTCGCAGGGCTATCCATCAGTTGCCGGTATACATCCTGAGTCTGCTCGGCAGGAACCGGGATGGAGCCACTTTGGGTGTGGGCTGACTTTTTGCCAGCAAAGGCAAACTTCAGTGGATCAGGGGATGATATCCCGGTCAGCTCGGGACCCAGGGTGTGTCTGGCAACCATAATTGGATCGTTCTAACTTAAAAATGAGAATCGTTATTATTTGTATTTATCGGGTTGTGCGCAATTGATACAGATCAACAAAATTCAGGTGTAAAACTTCGGTTTACCGCTGCTGTTATGGGGGTTGCATGATAGGAGGTTGCGTTTTTTGGATGTTAAACAGGTGAGGTGATATCAAGTAGTTTCTGGCAGGCTTGTATTAAATATAATTGTACTAAAGTAAATTGAAATTATTGATTTTTTTGTAAACCATTTTTGTTTCGATATGAAGGTTATTATTCTCATTAATAAATAAAATTGACTAGAATTTTCGATTTATTTGCTTTTTTTCAATAACCTATCTTCCTTGTTTATGGGTGATTTAAAAAGTATTCTTTGTGAACCTTAACAAATTAAATGTTGTCTATCCGAATGGTAAATCATTCTAATTGAATAAGGTTGTAATTAATGAAGCTTTTTAAGCAGTTGGGTATCTATCTTATAATTTCTATTATTTTGTTTCCCGTGGTCCAGGCAGATGAAACTGCGGTGACGCCTGAAAAATTACATATAAGCTATTTAAGGCAATACATGGCAAATAACCGATTTTTCGATCGCCTTAATGCTTCTGGAGGGCACTCAGGTCAGCCAATTGAGGCTCAGGTAAAATCTGGGTATGCAGCAGTAAAGCGGCAGTATGACTGGATTTTGCGGGAGTATCCGTTATACGATTCAGCACCTCGTCTTGCTTTTTTGGCTTTGGCTATTACTGCGGGAGCTACTGGCTATGCTTACAAAGATGCTGTTTTAAGAGCATATAATTCATATTCTGATTTTACCCAGGTTTTAATGCTCTTTGGATTTCTGTCAGGTGCAGGGTTAACTTCAACTTTAGCTATTAACGTTGGTGTTAACTTGTATTACGGAATTTTTACGCCACAGCTTGCAGAAGAGAGTCTTATTTTGGGCTATGGTGCAAAGAAAAAGTTATTGGATAAACGTACGCAACATTATATAGAGGATGAACTGTTTTATAGTTTCTGGAGGAGCCCCAGCAGTGAAGCGCTTAGTCGATTACAAAAGATTCTTGATAAAGCCTTGAGGCTTCCATTTTATTCTAAAGAGCTGGTATATGATGAAGATAGAATTGATGAAGCATTGCGGGATTATCCATCATACGTGGCAGATCGTTTGAAACTGTTTGCACATTCTGAACTGATTTATCAACAGACGGATTCGACGATTTATGATAGTCATTACCCGATTTATTTTTTTGGGGCTCCAGGTACAGGAAAAACCTATGCGGCCAAACAACTGGCTGAATCGATGGGGACAAACCTTGCTGTAGTCACTTTGGATGGAGCCAGTATTGATGATATTGTCGGAACACCTTTTGAAAGTGCTGATGCCAGGGCAGGACGAATTCTTGATGCTATTATTGCTCGCACAACCTCAAGTCGGGATCTTAATCATCATAACCAGATTTTGTTGATCGATGAATTTGATCGGCTGTTCCTATTAGGAAATGAGAAAAGTAAAGATGTTTTGTCGTTTATGTTGAAATTGCTTGATCCGGCAAATCGTTCTTATTACAGCCCTTATCTGAAAACACAGGTGCGTTTACCTGATACGATCATTCTAGCTGGGAACCGGGATATACATGAATTAAGTGCTAATGACCCCGAGCTTGAAGCAATAGCCTCTAGGCTGGATAAGGTTGTATTTGAAGGCTTCAATAGCGAAGCAAAAAGGAAAATTGCCTTTGAAATCATGATCCCAAATAAAGAGAGGCGTTACCAATCTGCAGGCAAGTTACTTGCAGGCTTTACCTTACCTGAAGACGGTCTTGAAATGATTTCTGAGTTTATTGAAACTGATGAGGATCCGGGGCTGCGTTCTCTTGAAAAGTATATATCCCAGGTTTTTGAGCAGTTTGCTCATGCTATCAGGCCAAAGAGCATAGCTCCGGCAGGGAAAGAAACAGATCACAGGATTAGACAGCCTGCAGCTGCTTAGTATATTGTTCGGTAGTCTAGGGCGTCTCACCGAAACGTCAACAGACCCTGACAAGGCTTGATGTCTCAGCATCAAGCCTTGTCAGTCAGAACTACTCAATCAGTGATTCACCACAAGCGGACAATGATAAGCGGGGTGATCTGACACGCTGACCTCAATATCAAACACCTTGCCAATGATTTCTGGTGTCAGTACCTGATGAGGTGTGCCTTCTGCAGCCATTTTCCCATTCTTGAGGATCACAATCCGGTCAGAGTATCGTGCCGCCAGGTTCAGGTCGTGCATGATTACCATAACGCCGATTCCCTGATCCGCTTCCTGTCGGGCCATTTTCAGGGTCAGCTGCTGATGAGCAGGGTCCAGTGCCGACGTCGGTTCATCCAGCAAAAGGTAGCGCTGGCCATGAGGGCTCTCATCCCAGATTTGTGCCAGTACCCGTGCCATATGAACGCGTTGACGTTCACCACCGGAAAGGGTCGTGTAGTGACGATCCTTCAGGTGCAAGCCGTCGACTTTCTTAAGGGCTTCCCGGGTAATCATCAGGTTTTCATCATGATGACTGGCGCAGGGAATTCGGCCAAGCAGGACAACTTCTTCCACTGTAAAGGTAAAACTCAATGATGATGACTGTGGCAATACTCCCAGCATCAAAGCCTGATGATTCAATGGCCAGTCATTCCGACCATTAATCAGTACATCCCCACTGGAGGGCTTTCTCTCGCCACTGATGACTTTCATCAACGTACTTTTGCCAGCACCGTTCGGGCCAAGTACAGAAACGACTTCACCAGGCTTCAGGGTCAGGTTAATGTCCTGAAGCAGGCTCCTGCCTTCGATCTGGACCGAGACTCCCTGAACTTCCAGAGTATTTACTACTGCTCTTTCCATATCAGGCAATCCTTTTACGCTGCTGCCACAACAGTGACAGGAAGAAAGGGGCACCCATCAAGGCAGTGACAATACCAATGGGGAGTTCTGCAGGGGCAACAATGGTGCGGGAAATCATATCCGCTGCCAGTAACAGAATACCGCCCAGCATGGCTGAGGCCGGCAGAAGAATACGATGATCGGGGCCAACGGCTAATCGGATCAGATGCGGGACCACCAGCCCAACAAAGCCAATAACACCACTGACAGAAACAGATACACCCACTGCCAGCGCAGTCAGGAAAATCAGTTTCAGCTTAACTTTTTGTACATCGATACCCAGATGGCGAGCTTCAGACTCACCTAGTAGCAGGGCGTTTAGAACCAGCCCGTAACGACCAAGGATCAGGATGACAGGGACCAGAAGTGTGGCACAGATGATGACAAGATCCCAGGTGGCTCCACCGAGGCTACCCATTTGCCAGAAGGTCAGGTTACGCAGCATGGTGTCATCGGCCACGTAGTTCAACATCCCCATACCAGCACCGGCCAGAGCATTGATAGCAACACCGGCCAGCAACATGGTGGCCACAGAGGTCCCGTTACCAGTGGTGCCCACTTTATAAACCAGCCAGGTAGACAATACCCCGCCAGCAAAGGCCAGAATTGAAATGCTATAGCTTTGGATCAATGAATGCGCGCCTGCAAACAACAACCCACCGAGGACGATGGCAATCCCCGCGCCCAGGGCAGCACCAGTGGATACACCAATAATACTGGGGTCGGCCAATGGGTTTCTGAACAATCCCTGCATGGAAGCACCGGCCACGGCCAGAGCACCACCAACAATTAAGCCCAGCAGTGTTCGCGGTAAGCGAATTGACTCAATAATCAGTGCTGACTGATTACTGATCGAGCTGTCTGAGAAACCTAACCGATCAAACAGAATGGTCAGAATATCGCCTGCAGGAATTGGTACAGCGCCAACCCCAATGGACACAATCACCATGATTGGCAGCAGGATTGCCAGCCCGGTTAACAGCAGTGCCCCCTGATGATTACGACTCATTGGAGGATGGATTACCTTGGTCTAAGTAAAAAGATTTTGCCAGGGACAGTGCAACGTCTCCTGTTCTTGGTCCCAGGCCACCCAGCAGCATATTGCCATCGATGGCAACCACCCGGCCGTTTTTACCCGCTGGTGTCTGCTTCAGGATAGGCATCTGCTCCAGCAGTGATTCTGGTGTTACGTCTGGGTTACTGGCTGTGCCGGGGAAAATGATAACCTCGGGTGCCAGCAACAGCATGGCTTCATTGGAAAGTGCCTTATACCCTTTAAACTGTTCCGCCGCAGGGTTGTACCCGCCTGCCAGGCCAATCATGGCATTAGCAGCAGTACCTGTGCCTGCGATGGTTGGAGAGCGTCCGCCCATGGCCAGAACAAAAAGAACCGGTACTTTCTTCTCATGCTTTTCTTCGTAAGAGGCGGCCAGTGCTTTTGCTTCGTCCAGAGAGTCTTCAATATCTTCCCAGAGTGCATTACCTTGTTCTTCTTTTCCAAGAATATCGGCAAGCGATTTGATCTGGTTTTCAATGCTTTCAGCAGTATGCTTCAGGGGCAGGGCTTCCACCTCAACACCAGCGCTTTCCAGTTGAGCCAGAGTTGAAGGTGGTCCCATGTCCTCCGTACCAATCAGCATGGTAGGTTCAAGTGCCAGAATACCCTCAGCAGACAGCTGTTTATGATAGCCGAGCCTTGGCAGTTGGTTGACTTGCGTTGGCCAGGTGCTGGTCTGGTCAACGGCGATTACCTGGTCACCGGCGCCCAGTGCGTAGATGATCTCGGTAACCCCGTTACCAGCAGAAACGATACGCTGGTTGTCGTGTGAATTATGGGCCAGTGCAGTATTAGCGCCCATGGCTGCAGAAACAGCCATAACGGTGGATAGAAACAGTGGTTTAAACGTTTTTTTCATGAGTCGCCTTTTCCATTTTCTTGTTCCATCAACACTTGCGCAGCTTCAATCTTGTGCTGGCTCAAAAACATCATCAGCTTAACCAGGTTACCCAGAGGAGCGTTTTTATCACCTGCAATTAGTACAGTGGTATCTGGAGCTTCTTTGACCTTTTCCAGCAGCGACGTAGCAAATACTTCCCACTGGTCAAACTTCTGCTCACCAATGGCCCATGGCTCATCGGCTTCCAGAATACTGACTGTCAGTGTTTTTGGTGCCGTGGTTAACGGGACTTCCTGCTGGGTCGCCTGAGGCAGTTCCACTGGCAGGCTCAGTGTCTGAACATTGGCTGTGAACAGTAGAAACACCATGACGATAAACACTACATCCAGCAGCGGCGTCAGATCCGCCATGGAGAGTGATGCACTGGTTTCATCAATATCGTTGATGCGAATCATGCCGCTACCGCTCCGGCATCGATGATTTCAGGGTGGCCAGTGTTAGAGCTGGCGCTGTCCTTTTTTACCTTGAAGCCTTTCACTGTGGATACGGCAGGTGTTGTTGCCAGCCCGTCGTCGTCCATAGTCAAGCCTTCCAGCAACAGATTGGTGTGGTTCAGGGCAAACTCCAGTTTTGCGAGATAATGATTTGCCCAGACACCAAACCCATGAGCTGCGGCCAGTGCTGGAATTGCGATCATCAAGCCAAAGGCGGTGGTAAACATAGCCTGCCAGAGACCTGCTGCCAGAATATCCGGAGTGACAGGGCCAGCTACAGCCGCGATATCCCGAAACATATCAATCATCCCCAGCACGGTGCCTAACAGGCCCAGCATAGGAGACAGAACGCCAATCAGCATCAACGGCTTCAGCCAAGCATTCAGGCTGCGCTTCTGTTTGAGCAGCCAAAGACCGGCAACCTCTTCACGTACTGCTTTTTCGCAGGTGTTGTGGCTCAGGAGGACAGCGACGCCCTGACGAATGCCTTTGCCTTTACAGAGGTTCTGACAAAGATTGTTCTTGCTTTCAGCATGCTTTTCACAGCCACAGCACTGGCGTACTTCATTAAATAGCTGTGTCAGTCCCTTACGGTTCATGGATGGCAGCAGGGCATACGTCACCAGCCGCTCAAGAATCATCGCGAGCCCCAGGCAAGAGGTAATCAGTAATGGCCAGGCCATGATTCCCAATGATGCAAGATGTTCTGTCAACATGGCGTTACCTGCTAAATATCTGACGTCTATAAATGGTTAGCTTAATCAACTGATTTCAAATGCGACGGGAATATGCACCCGGGATTTCACAAATCGGCTATTGCGCTGCTCTGGCTTGAATGACCAGCGCTTAACGGCATCAACGGCCGCCTTATCCAGAACGGGGTAACCAGACGACTCAAGAATGTCGATGGTGAGTGGATTACCACGTTCATCAACAATTACATCCAGCATAACCACGCCCTGCTGATTTCTCCGCTGAGCCAGCTTTGGATAACTTGGCTCTACCCAGTCACGTATTTCCGGCTCAGTCACCATTACGGGTTCATTGCTCAGACCTGGAGACTGGCTCTTTTCCGTAACGGTTTTTTCCATTACTGGCTCTGCAGGCTCAGTCACTTCAGGTTGTTTCTTCTCAATAGACTTGGGCTTTTCAACCACTTTTTTGGGCTTTTTCTTTACAGGCTCAGGTTTGGGCTCTTTCTTTTTAAGAACAGGCTTGACCTTCTCTATCGGCTTCTGAACTACCTTTGGTTCCGGCTCAGGCTTGGGCTCTTCCTTAACAACAGGCTCTTTGACCGTTGGCTTCGGTTGGCTAACGGTAGAAAAGCTCAGGGAAACCGGTGCCTGGATAGAACCCATGTGGATGGTTCTGGGCTCAGATTCCTGGTGGTCCAGCGCAACCACAACGGCCACGTGGGTCGCAATGGAGATCAGCAATGTGAATAAGGCTTTTTTAGGCATGACCAGGAACAGTAATAGTGTTAATAAACCTAATAACAGGAGCGTAGGTTACTCGAAGCATAAAATGTGTTCAATAACCTAAATGATAATAATTCGCATTATTTGTGCTAATTAGTAATATCCGTTGATTATTTGATCTGGAGCACTATCTGGGCCGTATGAATGCGAAAAAAATATCCATTTAAGACCCTTAAACATCTAAGAAATCATTCAATTTCGGTGGTCACAGTTATGGTACTAAAAAGAGAAGAAATCTCACTGCCCGTTACGTTGTTCTACGATGGGGACTGTCCATTGTGCATGCGTGAAATTGATCACCTGTCTAAAAAGAACAGAAAAGGACTCCTAAAGCTGGTTGATATTAGACAGGATGGTTTTCAGGAAAAATATCCGGAATTTGACGTAGTAGAGTTGGACCGGTTTATTCACGCGAGACTGGCCGATGGTCGTGTAGTTAAAGGTGTGGATGCCACGTTAGCTGCCTGGGAGGCTGTGGGTATGGGATGCTTTGCTGCACCTCTACGTTGGCCGGGTGTCGCCTGTATTGCCGACTTTGGATACTCCCTGTTTGCTAAAAACCGCCATGGTATATCCCGTCGTTTAGGGCCAATCCTTGGAAAAAATACTTGCCGGGCCAGAGATTGATATACTCAGCTACGGTTCTTAATTACTTATATATTGTAGCTCGTCCTTAACTAACTGCTGCTTTTCAGAATGTGAATGAACCGGTCAAGTGGGAATGCCTTCTGGTAGATCACGATCGATTCATGGAGAACTTGCGGATGGTCGTGTAGTAAAGGTTGTTGATACTACTCTGGAAGCCTTGGAAGCCTCCAATATTGCTCTTGGCAGGTTTTCTCCTGTGTAGCTTCATTAAATTTTACCAGCACCTGAGACTTCGAACACTTGAAGCCGGTCAGGCACATTACACCAATCGAACCTTCTAACCCCCTATTGCGCTGAAGATTTGAGCCTTAATCCTGCGTTGCCGATCGTCGCCATAGCTAAGGCTATGACTCCTCACGCCACCTTGTCTTAAGTCTCAAACCTTCTTGCTCATAACGGGAGTTAGAAAGCACAATTGGTATTATTTGCAAACTCCCAATGCACGTAATTTTTTGACAGCACTGCTCATATCATTAAAATTTGAATGACTGTGTGCTTTCTTATTATTCATAAAGAGCAGGTAGCCGTGTATAAAGTCCTCTCTGATATCGCACTTGGCAGGCTCAATATACATTGTTTCCCTGTCAATAAGTTGGTCAAGGGTATCAAGTGCTTCGTCAAAACTGGAAGTTGTTCTAACTTTGTTGCCATTCATTATAATCAGATAGCCAGCTATAAAATCCTGCTTAATTAACAAATGATTAGTTTCCCGAGAATCATTGGCATCACAAAAAACAATCGTTCTTCTTGCATAACCATAAGGGTCCATATCATCGACCAAAAAGCTTTCTCCACGCTCGAGAACTACGGTGTTGGTATATCCCGGGTAGGGATGAGTATACAGCCCTTCCAGTGAAAATGAAGGTTGATAATTTTCGGGTGAGTTAATATCCGCAATACTGGAATTGCCCACTATCATCAGAGTCAATATTAACAGTTGTGCTTTTATCCTTATAAAATAATTATTCATTAAGTGTACCTCCTGTTCGACCTTGCAATTTTTATAATTAATAGTGAGTCAGCCTCAACTCAGTTAATAATTAAGATGGTATTTCTTGATTTTAGTTCAAGCTGAATATGGGATTACACATGAAGTATGGGTACTTATTGTTGATTTCCTATATTGGAAAACCTTCTCCAGACTAGAAAAACATAGGCTCTTTTGAAAAGTGAGTGGGTAACGCTGTATTCTTAATCCAATACTCTGCATGACATCACAGGCCTGAAGACACTCATGGAAGAATTGTTTCAGAATGCCCTTGGAATCAGTTATCCCTGGTACATTGAGTCAATTGAGTTCAATACTGAACAATCCAGATTGGATATTTTTCTTAACTTTCAGCGAGGGGCAACCTTCAAAGATAACAGTGAGGATGATCCTTCTGGCAAGGAGTACCCAGCATACGATACCTTTCAGAAAGAATGGCGGCATATGAACTTCTTTCAACATGAATGTTATCTTCATGCACGCGTACCAAGGATCGAGCGGGATGATGGGAAGTTCCGCCTGATCCCTCCTCCCTGGAGTGGCAAACTCAAAGGGCTCACAC
>OODV01000391.1 GCA_900299555.1 uncultured Endozoicomonas sp. | reverse complement strand
CACGCTCGGAGGAAGGCAGTAAACGGAGAACACCGTTAACGCTTTCTACAACGGCGGTGGTGGTATTGATACCGCTCTCGGTAAAGAGCCCTAATTCACCCAAACGACCTGGCTTATAATCCATCTCATTGATGGTCGCTGTCAGACTTGCAAGACTGAAAGCGTCGTCGTTAAAAATATCCATGAATGACATGCTATCTCTCCTTAGATAGAGATTTTTTTAAAAGGGAAGTACTGCGGAAGGGTTAAGCGGGTTATGCCTTACGGGTAATGATGTCCAGACCGGCCAGTTGACCGACTGCGGTATCTTGTTCTGCTGCGGTAATACCAACAGGCCATACCAGCAGGCTATCGACTACCTCGGCAAGACGGGCAATGATGACACCATCACCACCGGATGCATCAGTCACTTTGCCAGCGTAAAGAACACCCGCAGCGACTTCAGTTCCATCAGCACCGGCTGGATCGAGTGGCATGTAAACACCTGTTGCGGTTACTTTGGCAATAACCGTTCCCGGTTCCATGGTAAGGTTGGCTCCGAACGCCACCTGCTCACGGCTAATGCTGTTGTTGCCTTCGGAAACGAGAAACTCACCGGTGTGCAATCCTTCAGTTTTCATCTTGAAAGTCCTTTTATTAAAAGGGTTAAGGGGAGGGGTTACGCTCGGTTGCGCTTGCTATAAATAGCTTGAGTATCAATAACTGCCGTTGATTGATGCCCTTGCTGTTTTGGAGGTAGCGCATTGTTAATCGTTTCATCATTACTGGTGAGCAAATTAAACAATGCTGTTCTGACTTCATCGACGGACTTATTAGCCTCGATATATTCACTGGCCTTATTAACCTGAGAGGCTGCTTTACAGAGATTCTTGATCTCATCGAAAGCAGCCAGCCGATCTTTTACCTTAGCCTCGGATAACTCTTCTTTCAGGAACGCTTCGGTCTTTTCCGGGTAGCCAGCTTGGTTACACAGAGCAGCAATAGCCACAGCATCAACGTCAGGTTTCTCTTTAGTCGATGCCTCCGGCTCTTTTTCCGGCTCCGGTTTTTCCGTCTCCTGCTGCTTATTCTCTGGCTGCTCTTCTGAATGGCCAAAGCCTGCAGGTGCATTTGTGAAGCGGGAAAGATCAAAGCAGGCTGCGGCTTTAACCGGCTCATCAATCTGATCCACCAAGCCCATATCCAGAGCCTCTTGAGCGGTGAACCACGTTTCCGCTTCCATCAGGGCTTTCAATTCCTCAATGGTTTTCCCGGTTCTGGCGGTATAAGAGACAGCGATGCTATCCGCTATCTTATCCATTACCTCAGCAGTTTTACGCATGGCCTCTGCGTCACCCTGCGCCCAACCATACGGGTTGTGAATCATCATCATGGCATTTTCTGCGATGGTGACAGTATCGCCTGCCATGGCAATAACACTGGCAATGCTCGCCGCAAGTCCCTCTATGCTGATATGAACATTGGCCTTATGCAGACGCAGGGCGTTATAAATGGCGATACCCTCAAAGACCATCCCACCCCGGCAGTTAACACGAACATTAATCTCGGAAGTATCCAACTCCCTGATTTGGTCAACTACGCTTTGCGCTGATACTCCCCACCAGTCATCAATATCGTCATAGATGAACAGTTCAGGGGTTTTCCCCGCTTCATTTTTGAAACTAAACCACTGGCGGTTATGAGCCATAAAATTTCTCCCTGTATTTCAGTAGTTCAAGAATTTTTGAATACTTGTTTTCGTCCGTGGCTTTGATGAAATTGATTGCATCATCAAACTGGTTTTCACCATAAAGATTGGCAATATTTATGGTATGGGTTCCCCTCCGAATCCCTCTCGGTGTGTTGTAAATAGGAGACTTTGGAAACCGCTTTATGTAATCGAGGGTATATTCATTACTCCACGACCGGAGCGGGAACAGTTGCCATATACCATTAGCATTCTGGTAGCGATCACTCTTGATCGTGTTCCCATCATCGAGCCTGCGACCATAGGCAATCATTTTTACCCGATATTTTTCAGCGAAATCATTTATGCCATCTCGCTGAAAGATTCTGAACCAACGGCTTTTTCTGGCCGATGACACCGGAAATATGAACTTTGGATTCTTTCTTAAAAAATCCATGCCATGTTTTTTCCGGTTAATAAAAATCAGTGGCAGGTCGTATTGATTGCAGTAGCTTTCAATAAATTCTAAATGGCAGCGGTAATCGAGTTCTTTATTGATTACTGCTACATGAGGAAAGCGATAGCCATTTTTTAAAAGGAACTGACTTACGGCTACAGAATCCTTCCCGCCACTAAACGCCAGTATCCGGCTTAGTTCCATTGGCCACTTCCTGACTTTCCGGCTCCCTCGCATCGCTGTCGTATTTCAGTTCCAGCCCATCAGAACGCCGGTTATCCGCTGTAATTTCCTCATCAATCTGTTCGCTGTCATAACCGAGTTCACTGACCACTTCAGAACGGGATTTGAAGCCAGAGCGAACGGCCATCTTCTGTGCCTGCATATCCTGAACCGGGTGCATGTATGGCCAGCCGTGGGCAATCCATTTAACCCGACGATAGTCACGCTGTCGGCCTTGGTAGTCAGGTAGACTAACCGAACCATTGAGCACCGCCATATCGAGCCAACGGTTCCAGACCGGGCGACAGAATTGAAAGATGATCTGGTTATGCTGAATCTGCTGAATGCGTCGGCGGAACTCATTAATGATCAGGCGGAGTGCCCGGTCACTCACACCCGCCATATCCCCGGAAAGAATCTCGTAAGGAATACCAATACCAGCCGCAATCGCCATAAGCTGCTGCTTCATAAAGTTCGGGTAATCCGCAGCGGTGCCGGGTGGGTTGTTGAACTCCACTTCTTCGCCCGGTGCGAGTTCCTGCATGGTGCCAGGTTCCATAGCCACCATCGGGAGGCCATCAGCACCGTACTGGATCGGTTGCCCGGTTAATGGATCAATCGGTTCCTGTTCCGGGGAGGGCTTCTTGATAAAGCCAGTAAACAGGTTGGCTATCTCCTGACGGAGCAAGGTCGCATCATCAAACTTATCCAGATGAAAGAGCCTGACCAGTACTTGTGACAACAACGGCTGACCACGGAGTTGCCCCGGCCTCAATGCCTCATAAATATGGAGAACATTATCAGCCGGAACACGGACAAGGTTTTCACTGTTGAACGAGAACTCGGCGGGATGCTCCCGATGGAAGTAATAAGCGACCCGTTTGCCAATGCCGTTAAACTCGATACCGGCTTTAATTTCGTGGCCGTTACCCAGCTTTTTGTTGTGACTGACCGGCACATATTCTGATTCAAGAATTTGCAGCTGTAGCGGCACTGACAGACCATCTTGCAGGCGCCGTGGACGGAGCCGGACAAAACACTCGCCACCCTCGAACATCGAGCGGGTAATCAGGGATTGCTGGCCAGTGAAACTTAACAGGCCATCGGCATCCGAATCATCCGACCAGTGAAGAAACAGCGTTTGCAGTTCTTCCCGGAGCTTATCGTCATCCACCAATGATTTAGGCGTAATGCCACGGCCAATGACATTACTGACCAGTTTATCTATGCCACTGCTCGCCCACGGATCATTACGGATCGCCGCCCTTGACCGGTTAATGAGCTTGGTCAGATCGCTTGTGAGCGCCGTATTCGGAGAGGACGAAGGCGCATACCAGCTTTTCGTCCGCCGACCACTGCCGGCAGCGGTGTAAGCAAGATTGGAAAACCGCCTTGCTATTTTCGTTAATGAGTTCGACAGAAAGCCCATTCTCAAACTCCTTTTGACGAATAGATGCCGTATTGCTTGGGACGCTTCTGCTGCTTGATCAACTCCCGTTCAATCGCCTGCAAACGACGCTCCATTTCGGCAAAGCTGCTGAACTCGACTCTCCGGCCTTCAAATTCGACGACACGGGTATCACGCAGCAACACCGCACGTTTCAGTGCTCGATATTCTTCTTCCGTGAACATGGCTGTTATCCGTTTAGGTAGGAACTCTTGGAGGATCGCCGGATCGGTCGGCCTGGCTTCTCTTTTTCTTCTTGGCCTTCTTCATCCAGTGGAGTTTCTGGCGACGGTCGTGAGGATGCCAGTCGTTCGAGATTGATCCCTCGATGCTGCTGCAAGATGCGAATAGCAGCGAGAGAATAGACACGGCAATCCAGCGCCTCGTTTCTCCGGCTTTTGGCATCCCAAGTGAAATAAGGAACACCAAGCTTGTATTTCTTGATCTTTTCTTCAGCGGTTGCCTGTTTGAAATAGTCTTCATCAAAACAGTCCTTGATCGGCCAATGGCAATAACCCGCTCCCGGTTCCAAGATGCGGTAACGCTGATAGATCAGTTCTTTTGCGGTATCCGTCCCGATGATGGTGAGGTAAACACCCTTTTTATTCCGGGTCTTCGGGAAGGTTGCTATCGGCTTGCCAGCCTGTGAACTCCCTTTGATGGGGATAACCCAGTCCGCTCCCTGCTTTCGACAGAAGGCATAGACTTCATCGGTAAAGTGACCACCGGAGTCGATACAGGCCTGCGCTACATTCATCTTGATCCCGTCTTGCCGGGTGTAGCTCTTGCGGAACATATCACCGAGGGCATCCCATATCGGTTGACGGGAAAGGTCGCCGTATAATCGAACATAGTCGATTGACCAGCTTTCCTCACCCGCACCCCAACCGGTGACTTCAAACTCGATACGATCATCCTGAACGTCACAGCCAATGGTCAGGACTTCAACCCACCAAGGGACTTCTGCCGGGTAATGCTCACGGCGTTGATAAAGCAGTGCATGCTCGACGGTTTCACCCTTTTCAACCCACGTCTCACCAAGCACCGTATTCGTCCAGTCTTTTAACTGGATCGGGTTCTTTTCTGCCGCTAGAAAATCCTCCACGGCATTCTGCCAGCTGTACCAGCCATTCGGGCTATAGAGTGAACTGAGGTGAAATCCTGCTACCTTTTCGCTCTTTTCCATCTCTGCTTGCCAGTAGCCATTAGCGAGCATACGAGGCTTGTCTTTCTCAAAATGTTGATGACTGCACCGAATACATTCAAAACATGTGGTCAAAGGATCCCCGTCATCAAATCGGATTTGTGACCAGACAATTGGCTGGTAATGATCACAGGCATTGCAGGGAACCAGAAAACGACGTTTATCGCTGTCCTCATAAGCGGCTTCAATCTTGCTGGTCTCCGCTATGTTTGGCGAACTGACCATCAGGATTTTTCGATTACGGCTAAAGGTTGCTGTCCGTTTTATGGCGAGATTGATTGGGCTACCTTCGCCATCAACATCATCGTCATAGGCATCAATCTCATCCATAAACAGGAACCTGGCAGGCATTGAGCGGAGGCCTGCCGCAGAGTTCGCCCCGGTCATAATAAGCACACCGTTCGGGAACTCTTTACTCATCAGGGTATTGCCGCTATCACGGCTTCGAGGGTCTTTTACCTTCTCTTTCAGATCAGGCATTTCCTCGATCATCGGAGCGATACGCTGCTTGGAGGTACGCTTGGCCAGTTCCAGCGTTGGCAGTACATACATCATCGGACCCGGTGTATGGTCGATGACATAGCCGAGCCAGTTATTACCACACTCCGTGCCGCCGACCTGCGCCCCTTTCATAAACACCACTTTCTCTATCGGAGACGATGGCGAGAGGGCATCCATGATCTCTTTCAAATAAGGCGTTCTGGCAGTACGCCACCGACCGGCTTCTTTCGCTGCTTTTGCTGGGAGGATTCTTTTTTTATCTGCCCATTCTGAAACCGTAAGCCGGGTATCTGGTAATAATCCTTTAAAGAATCCTTCCAGATATGGGCTTTGATTTATTTGCATAGGCGATTTAAAACTAATTCCATTTCTTCAAATAGCAGTTGTCTAACTTTGCCTGCATCTTCTTCCGCTGCGAGTACATCACATAGCCGATCAGGTATGGCCAGAAGCTCATCCCGAACAATACGACCGGCTTTAAAAGCATCGTTTTTTACCTTGGTCGCATCAGTTAGCTGGCCGCTGCGTTCTTCAAAGTCGAGCTTTGCCAGTTTTGCCCGGAAAGCTTCTCGAATCGTCCGGGCTGTGACGAAATCAACCGATCCGGCTCCACCGCCTGCCGGGAGTATTTCTGCCGTTTGGCTCACTTGCTGTCGTGCTTTTGAGGGACGGTGTTTTGATGGATCGGTGTTTTTCTCTATGGCTTTTATGGCTGCGGCTGAATCAACCTTTTTATCAACCAGTTTGATAATGCCTTTTTTAATCAGCTTGGTGACATAGCCTCTGGTAAACCCCTGTTGTCTGGCAAATTCTGCTTGTGAAATTAGTGCCATAGAGTTTCATCCGAGCGTTATCCCTATTTTTTGTCCGATTAGTCAAAAAATAAGCGGGTAGACGGCTGATGACCTATATAAGCCCCGGAACCATAACAATAGCTAATCTATACGGAGGTACTAATTATGAAATCTATAGCTATGTATAATGACAGGGTTCGGCGCTCGATAATTGATCCCGAGGAAAAATTAAAACTACAAAAAGAAAACTGCGCATTTCAAATAATGATGACTTCAAACCTAAATCATACGATTAAAGACAAACTCGGTTTAGCTACTCTGATTGCCAACTTTGATAACTTCCATGAAGACAATGATCCATACGGTGACCATGACTGGTTTTCAGTTCAATTTGAAGGCGAAAGAGTATTCGCTAAATTCGATTATTATAGCCCTGATATGGAGCATGGATCGGAGAAACCAGAGGACTTATCCAAAACAGTTAGGGTTTTAACCATCATGCTCGCCATTGATTGTTAATTAATCTCTGGCATCTAGGCTACTCTTTATCTTTAAAAAAACTTATGCAATTAATGTTTCTTAGCCAAGGTGGATCACCTATGCAGGCAGTTATAACCCCATCTATTAGATCAATGTCAATGATTGATCTAAACGATAAAAAACAATACCCTAAAAAAACATATCTAGGCATGAAAATAGAGCATGTTGAAATTGAGGCGAATCTTAAAGGTCATATTATAAATAATTATCCATTAAATACCGATAATGGAAAAGCATTAATATGTAAGTCGCTATTTAATAGGTTTCCAATCATAATAAAGAGCACCGCAATTGAAAAGGAAGTAATGTTTTATGCAAAATATAAAAAGCTGGATGAAGCCAATATTAAGCATTGCCATTTAAATAAAGGTTATAATTGTCTAGATATTTTTATCAATCAATCCACCCATATGAAATCATGGGCATACTTTCATTTTGATATTGAATCAAAAGACTTACAGCTTTATAACCTTAAAGCATGCCCTCGTAGGCGTAGAATTGGCTCCTTACTATTATATGCAGGAGCGATCTTTGCTCAACAACAAAAGATAGCTAAAGTAACTGTCCGTACTGCTATTCAAAGTGCCTATCCATTCTATAAACAATTTGGCTTTCAAGATCCATATTATAATTACAAGCATTTGTATAGTGATCTTGAAACTGATACCGAATCACTTCTTAGTAAAACTTGGCAAATGATAGATGGGTTTAGTGTTTGTCAAATACTAGAACAAACCATGCCACCTTGTGTCAAACGCTGGAAATCAGAAGTTTCAATCAGGTCATAAAACTAGAATTATTGATTTAACTTTATCCTGATTGAGTAATGGCTGTTTGTATACCAATGAACAGCCGGGTGCACCGCCAATCCGCATGAAACCTGAAAACTTTGTATACCTGTATACCTATTTTTTAGTTCTGGCACTAGCGAAACGCCGCGCCACCTAGAACCCGCAACGAAGAAAGAACTCCAGGGACCCCGAAAGTAAGCGACTATAACCGTTTATCAAACTTATCTTGTAAGTACCAGGTGATTCAGCTACCAGAAAACAGAGAGAAAAACCGATATAAAGAGGGAAGGGGGAAAATTAAAAATAATTTGAAATACACGACACGTAACCCATAGTTAAAATAACAATAACGAAAAACAAGGGCAGTACCATGAAAACAACTAAACAATTAAAAGAATCAATCGAAACCAAGATCAAAAGAGCGCAGGAAATGAAGCCTGTATTAGACGACCTGAAGTCTACTGTCTCTTGGCTGGAAACTATCTCCCGATTTTTCACCGTTGAAGTAGTAGGCGATAT
>OODV01000337.1 GCA_900299555.1 uncultured Endozoicomonas sp. | reverse complement strand
GTGTGAGCCCTTTGAGTTTGCCACTCCAGGGAGGAGGGATCAGGCGGAACTTCCCATCATCCCGCTCGATCCTTGGTACGCGTGCATGAAGATAACATTCATGTTGAAAGAAGTTCATATGCCGCCATTCTTTCTGAAAGGTATCGTATGCTGGGTACTCCTTGCCAGAAGGATCATCCTCACTGTTATCTTTGAAGGTTGCCCCTCGCTGAAAGTTAAGAAAAATATCCAATCTGGATTGTTCAGTATTGAACTCAATTGACTCAATGTACCAGGGATAACTGATTCCAAGGGCATTCTGAAACAATTCTTCCATGAGTGTCTTCAGGCCTGTGATGTCATGCAGAGTATTGGATTAAGAATACAGCGTTACCCACTCACTTTTCAAAAGAGCCAAAAAATTTCCAATTCCTAATCCCCCAACAGATTAAGACTAAAGCATTTCATTGAATGAAAAACATGATGTAAATTTAGCTTGATGATCTGGACTCATTCCCACGCAGAGCATGGGAACGAGGAAGGCCTTTTTTTGAACGGTTATTAATCAGCCTTGGTCAACTTCTCAATAATTCGCGAAGCGGCAACAAAACCGAAGGTGGCGGTTACTGCGGTGGCCGCACCAAAACCACTGGAGCAATCCATTTTCATTGAGCCTTCACCCGATGGTTTGGTCTGGCAGATAGTGCCATCAGCCTGAGGATAAACGGCCTGCTCTGTCGAAAACACACAGTCCACACCAAACTTCCGCTTGGTATTTTTGCTGAAACCATGACGGTCACGAAGCTGGTTGCGCACTTTTCTAGCCAGAGGGTCGTGCCAGGTTTTGGTCAGATCGGTGATTTGAATCTGCGTCGGATCCATCTGTCCGCCAGCACCGCCGGTGGTGATGATTTTGATTTTACTGCGTTTACAGTGAGCGATCAGCGCCGCCTTAACCCGAAAGCTGTCGATGGCATCCAGCACATAATCAAACTCGCTGGTAATCAGTTCCTGAAGGTTATCTTCCGCAATAAAGTCTTCAATGGTCTGACATTCACACTCGGGGTTTATCTGAGCGATACGTTCGGCAATCACTTCAACTTTCGAGCGGCCAATAGTGTCCGTAAGAGCATGCAATTGACGATTGGTATTGGTGATACAAATGTCATCCAGGTCAATAAGTGTGATTTTACCCACCGCCGTTCTGGCGAGAGCTTCTGCTGCCCAGGAGCCAACACCACCGATACCGATGACACAGACATGGGACTGGCGAAGCTTTTCAACGGCATTATTGCCATATAAGCGGCGAATACCGCCGAACCGGTCATTAAAGCTGTCACTGGGGGAGGAGGTTGCTGCCATGAAACGTGTCTCATGAAAAATGACGGCGATTATAATATCAAGTGGCTGTGTGGTTAAATTACTCTGTCTGGATCGCGTTGGCTGGCTGAGTAGCTTGGAATAAATAACAGGCAGCAAGACCACAGAATCCACTTAAAGCCAGATATTATCCCGGTGCTGAGAATGTGCCCGTTGTATTGATCAGCGCCATGGCTATTAGTGGTGTCAGTCCGCCAAAAATGGCAAAGCAGGCATTGTAAGAAAAGGCCACACCTGAGTAGCGAATAGACGTGGGAAATACCCTGCTTAATAGCAAAGGCGCGATCCCCGTCACTGTGCCCATTGGCACAGCGCATAATAACATGACCCAGAGTACTGAAGTATGAAAGTCCACATACGTAGAGAAAATGGGAAGAGAACAACAAATGACGGTGAAACTGCCAGCAGCCATTAATGCAAGTTTATACTTCGGACTGTTTACCTACAGCAACAGGAACAATCAGTAGAATAGCTGTCATGATACTGGCTTTATAAGACTTCAGAAGAATCAGCAATGGAATTTGCTGGCGCTGCCTGCTCTGGTTGAGCTCTACAAATAAAGGGGGTTCTTGAAAATGCTTTCTGACCAGATAGCTGAATAACCCCAGAATACCGCCAAACCAAAAGGGGAGACGCCAACCCCATTCCTCCATGGTGTCAGTGCCAAGCCATTCAATTAGGAAACTGTGGACCATCGAACCCAGCACAAAGCCATTGACCAGGGCCGTGAATAGCAGACTGATCACCAGCCCCTGGTGTTTTTCGGTGCTCTCGCTGAGGTAGGTAATGGCGCCGGGAATTTCACCACCAATGGAGAACCCCTGTATCAACCTGAGAATAGTGATCAGAATGGGAGCCCAGATACCTATTTGATGATAAGTGGGCAAACAGCCAATAAGTGCTGTCGAGAGCGCCATAATCAGCACAGTGGCTGCAAAGGTTTTTTTTCTGCCATAACGGTCACCCAGATGGCCAAACAGTAATCCTCCCAAAGGTCGGGAAAAATAACCCACAGAAAAGGTGGCAAAGGTGGCAAGCAGGGAGGTGTTGGCATCATGACCGGGGAAGAACTGTTCTGAGAGATAACCTGCCATCAGCGCATAGATGATGAAGTCGTAAAACTCCAGAAGGCCGCCCAGTGAGGTGATCCAGATCAATGTTATTTCGTTTTTTCTAAGCACTGTTGCACCAGAAGAGTTGGCAAACTAGTCAGTGTAGATGAGTTTTAACGGTGCTAACGGATCCGGTAAATAGGTTCTAACTCATGGGCTCTGCTGATGAAGGCGCGCTATTCAGTAAGTAGCAGCCAGCCAGGCCACAGGCCGCACAGAAAATCAGGTAGAAGGAAGGTGAAGAGAGGCTACCGGTACTTTGGATAAGTGTCATGGCAATGATTGGGGTTAGCCCCCCAAAGGTGGCAAGGCAAATGTTATACGAAAGAGCGACTCCGGAATAACGAATAGATATGGGGAATACCGTACTGAGTAATAGAGGTCCCACAACCGCAACTGAACCATAAGACAAACCGCTCATCAGAATGGCGATGTAGGGAGATAACTGCTGATTAACATAAATGTTGAATATCAAAAATGATAAGGCCGTGACGATTAGGCAGCACCACTTCATCATAACAATGGAGTGGCTGATGTTCAGTCTTCTGTCTGCCAGGAACCCTGTGAGGATGCACATGGCAATTGAGAAAATAGTGCCAAAACTGCTTGCAGTAGTCACTATGCTGCTTGTGTAACCCAGTAACTGAGTAAGATAACTTTGCGTAAACAGGAATAGTAGCGACATGCACCCGGTGGCGGGAACCATCAAGAGAATACCGGTCACAATGGATTTTTTATTGGATCTAAGTAGTAAAAGACTGGGTATTTGTTCCTGCTGTCTCTTTCTGTTCAGTTGCAGAAACAGCGGGGATTCATGTAGGTGCTTCCTTATAAAGTAACTGAAAATGCCCAGGCACCCACCAAGCCAGAAAGGGATTCTCCAGCCCCATGCCTTCATCGCTTCACTCCCCAGCCAGTGTAAAAGCGCATTGTGGACAAGGCAGCCAACGATAAAACCACTTAAAAGGCCTGATATCAGCAGACCAAGGACCAGTCCCTGCTGTTTCTGGTTACTCTCACTCAGAAAAGTGATGGCACCCGGTATTTCGCCCCCAATGGAAAAGCCCTGGGCTATCCGAAGCAGTGTCATCAGTAGGGGAGCCCAGATACCAATTTGTGCATAAGTGGGTAGGCAGCCCATAAGAGCGGTTGAAACCGCCATGATCAGAACCGTTGCTGAAAAAGTCTGTTTTCGGCCATATCGATCACCAAAGTGGCCAAATACCAGACCGCCCAGTGGGCGTGAAAAGTAACCAACAGAAAAAGTAGCAAATGTAGTCAGTAGTGATGTGAGTGGATCTGAGCCAGGAAAAAAATGATCCGCAAGATAGCTGGCCATCAAAGCAAACACAATGAAGTCATAGTACTCGAGCAAGCCTCCAAGCGCTGTTATCCAGATAAGCTTTGAATCATTTCTACTAAACACAGCTTCGACCAGTGCATTAGAAAACAGGAAAGTCTAGACGATAAGGTTATTAATCAATCTTTTCATGTTAAGGGTCTTGCCTGCATGGTTGAGATTTCAAGAGATAGCAGCCAGCCAGACCGCACAGACCACTAAAGGCGAGATAGTAAGAGGGTGAGGTCAGGTTATCGGTGGTTTTAATCAGTGCCATGGCGATAACTGGAGCCAGACCACCAAAAGTAGCCAATGCAATATTAAAGGAGAGAGCAACTCCAGAGTATCGAATCGGTATAGGGAATGCTGTGCTGAGCAACAAAGTACTCACCGTCATTATTGGGCCAAACAGCAGACTGCTGAACAATGCAACGGTGTATGCTGACAGGTTGTAGTCAGCATAGGCTTTGAAAATAGGAATGGCGCTAGACACAATTAACAGGCATATAGCCTTCATCAACAGTATGTGCCAATCTGCAGCCTTCCTTTTATCCACAGTCCAGCCGGTGAGAACCGCAATACTAATAGACGATAGAATCCCCAGGCATCCTGCAATCGTTACTGTTTGTGCATCATAATGGATGAGTCGGGTTAGATAGCTTTGAGAAAATAAAAATAGTAATGACATGGTGACAATTGAAGGAGCAACAAGAAGCTCAGCTTTAGAGCTTCACTGGTACATTCGATTTAATTTTTATATGAGTTAAACCAACCGTCACACATAATAAATCCAGGCGGTTGTGATGTACTCTTTAGAACAAACAAAAATATTAAAAGAACTTTCGTTCTATATTACTTTCCTTACCAGAGCTGTTTCTGCGAAAGCTGCACCAGTGTTTTGCGAATTGCTCATTGGTAGCATGCTCTCCGGTGAGGGGTTCCTGACTCAGGCTCTGCTTGCCATCCAGTACGATAAAGTCTGGAGCAGCTATCATCATTGGGTTGCCTTCGGGTGCTGGCGTTGGCGAAATCTTGCTCATCAACTGACACTGTTAGTCAGTTCCAAAGCACCTGAAGAGGAACCGGTTCCCGTTATTCTCGATGACCTGATCCTTGAGCGTTGTTCAGAGAACGCGCCTGCCTGTCGCATCCACCGACAGCACAGCCAGAAAAAGAACCGTGC
>OODV01000144.1 GCA_900299555.1 uncultured Endozoicomonas sp. | reverse complement strand
GGGAAAGAGATCTGGAAGGAAAAGTTCATAGCCTGAATTTGACCTGACAGACACCCTCTTGAAAATCGGTAACTGTCAGGTCAGGTCTGAACTTCTACAGCTTAGCCTGCTCACGCAACTCAAACTTTAACACTTTTCCTGACGCATTGATTGGCAAGCTATCTACAATGCTGACATACCTTGGCACCTTATAGTTGGCCATTTCCTGTCGACACCAGGTCACCACATCTTCTGTGCTGAGGCTCTCACCAGACACTGGAATGATGTAGGCCATGGCGACCTCTCCCATCCTCTCATCAGGAACACCAACCACCGCCACCTGGGCAATTGCCTTATGATTACTCATCAGGTTTTCAATCTCTGCGGGATAGACATTGAAACCACCGGTGATAAACATATCCTTCATCCGGTCGGTAATTTTCAGGTAACCCTGCTCGTCCATCACCCCAATATCACCGGTATGTAACCAGCCATCAGAGTCAATGGTTTCTGCAGTTGCCTCCGGGTTTTCAAAGTAGCCCTGCATCAGGTTATAGCCTCGAATCACCACCTCCCCCGGTGCTCCTGCAGCCACCTTGTTTCCCTCACCATCAACACAGAAAACTTCTATGCCGGGCATGGCGCGACCGGAGGTATTCGCAATCAATTCTGGGTCATCACCCGCACGGCAGATGGTGGCAAAGCCACAGACCTCTGTAAGGCCATAAGCGGTGATAATGGTGTCAAAACCGAGTTCATCCCGCATTTGATGAATCATGGAAACAGGAATCGCAGCTGCCCCCGTGACCGCCACGCGCAAAGAGGTAATATCAAATGTATCCAGTTCCGGGTGAGCCAAAATGGATTGATAGAGGGTTGGAGGTCCCGGCAGCACAGAGACCTTCTCATCGGAAACCATCCGAAGAATGGTGGGGACATTAAACACCTGAAGCGGAAGGATTGTACACCCCCTCATTAAAGCAGCCATCCAGCCTGCTTTGTAACCAAACGAGTGGAAGAAAGGGTTAACGATCAGATAACGGTCACCTTCCTGCAAACCGACAACACTGCTCCAGTCCTCTACCACCTGCAGGTTCTGCCCATGACTGGTCATCACTCCTTTGGGCTTACCCGTAGTACCCGAGGTAAACAGCAAGTCAGATATAGTGTCAGCCACTACCTGCTGCTGACGCTCCTGAACACTTTCCAGAGCAATGCTTTCAGACTTTTGCAGGAAATCATCCCAAGAAATACAGCGTTCAATCCCCTGACCACGAAAGGTTACTATCGCTTCCAGCTCTGGCAGGTCCTCGCCCTCAAGCATTGCGGGATACTGGCAGTTCAGGAGCTGATCAATACAAAATAACAGCTTCGAACCACTGGCACGGAGAACATAACCCGCTTCTGAACCTTTCATGCGGGTATTCAAAGGCACCAACGCGGCACCAACGGTCTGCAATGCAGTGGCCGCCACAATCCATTCATAAATATTGGGAGCCCATACGGCGACACGGTCACCAGACTCGACCCCCATAGCAAGCAGGGCCGCCGATGCTTTACGTCGTAACTCATTAAGTTCTATAAAGCTCAGTGTCACGTTTTCATCTTCAATCGCAGGCCGGCTACCATAGGCATCAGCTGCGGCATCCATCAGATCAGGAATTGTATTTACTGCTTGCAGATCAATCATAACCGGCCGTTCTTATTTATTATTTTGAACCACAGAGATCACGAAGCTCACAAGGTAAAAATCAGTTTTCTCTTTCTACAACCACTGTGGTAGGTGGAAGCGCCGACTATGTGGAAGTATTAATCGGCTACTTTGTGAGCTTTGTGGTTTAAAAGCACTTAATCGGGAAACTTGACCTTCACGTCGTTTGTCAATGGACGACTTTGACAGGCTAATGTCCACCCTTCAGCAAGTTCAGCTTCTGATAGCACTTCATTCAGACCCAGCTGGGTCTTACCGCTTTCTACCATGCACATACAGGCACCACACATGCCTTCTTCACAGGATGCCGGCGCATCAAGATCCACCTTTTGCATGGCCTGAAGCAGGGTGTCACCCTTTTCATAAGTGACCTCATGCACCTCTCCATCCAGCTCAGCCACAAACTGTGTAGTGGTCGAACCTTCTGCAGCAGCACGGGCTTCCTCCGCAGCTGCTTCTGCCTGATCGGGATCCGGTGGAGAAACAAAGCGTTCAGTGTGAATCCGCTCACGGGGCTCACCCAAACCAATCAGTGATGACTCAACCGTATCCATGAAAGGCCCGGGGCCGCAGATGAAATACTCACCGTTCTCATGACCTTCAACCAACTGTTTCACCATGGGCTGAGTTAGAAAGCCGTGAACAGAATCCAGGATATGAACCACTTCAAGGCGATCAATATTCTCAGCCGCAATAGCCTTCATTTCATCCTTGAAAATCACCGACTGATCATCACGGTTAGCGTAGATAAGTTTGATCTTGCGATCCGTTGTCTTCAGCGCTGATTTGAGAATCGAAAATACCGGCGTAATGCCGGAACCACCACCAAAAAGAACAATATCACCCGGAGGCGTCTTATCAGTGAGATGAAACAGACCGGCCGGTGCCATAACTTCAATCTGGTCACCTGCTTTAACAACATCATTAATCCAGTTGGAGATACGGCCACCGTCAACCCGCTTTATGGTGACCTTATGCTCCGGATCAACGTGTGGAGAACTGGCCAGGGAATAACAGCGGGTCAGCTGTTTTCCATCGTAAGGCACTTTCAGTGTCAGGAACTGGCCAGGCAGATATTCAAATTGTTCCCTCGCTTCTTCAGGAATACTGAACACCACGGACTTACTGTCGTGGGTTTCTTCGATGACAGCAGCTACTTCCAGACGATGGTAGCGCTGTTTTGGCGCACTCTCCTGTGCAACCTCCTGAACCGCTATAGCTTCTGAACTACTCATCTATCAACTCCTAATCCTGTTCCTAAACCCCTGATACCGTCTGGGCATTATCGATTTTCAGCTCACTGCCATTGACGAACCTGGATTCGTCCGATGCCAGGAACAACACCAGACTGGCAATTTCTTTTGGGTCACACATCCGACTCTTCGGATCATTTTTTATTTCTTCTGACTGCGGCCCACCGGTAAAAGGCTGAGTCATGGGCGTATCAACACCATCAGGATGAACACTGTTACAACGTATCCGATAACCACGCTCTCGACAGTGAACCGCAACGGCACGAGTCAGCGCAGTGACCGCGCCCTTGGAAGCAGAGTATGCACAGAAATGTGGCATACCTGCCAGTGCTGCAACGGACGACATATTAATAATGGAGCCGCCACCGGTCTCTTTCATCGCTTTAACTGCATACTTACAGCCAAGGAAATAACCATCCCCATTCACCCGGTTAATCTTTTGCCAAAGATCTAGAGACGTATCTTCAATAGAACCAGGAATCAGAATTCCGGCATTATTCACCAGCACATCCAACCGACCAAATACGTTCAGAGTCTCTTTTATGACGTTCTGCCAGTCTGCTTCACTGCTGATATCCTGACGGATAAACAGGGCATTTTCACCAATCTCTGCAGCCAGCGCTTTACCCGCGTCTTCATTCAGATCTGTCAGTACCACCTTCGCACCTTCAGCAGCGAACAGCAGAGCATCTTCTTTACCCATACCACTGGCAGCACCGGTGATAATACAAACCTTTCCATCAACCCGCTTCATGTACTGTCTCCTTACTGTCTGACTGCTCTACTGTGTTTACCAATACTTGATCTACTCTGGCAACGCTGCTGCCAGCCCGACGACCAGAGAAGATACAATCCGCTATCGAAAGACCACTGACGTACAAATTAGAGGCGACACCGATGGCATTTCTGCCCGCAGAGTAGAGTCCGGAAATGGCTTCACCCTGTTGGTTCAGCACCTGCCCCGTCTCCTCATTTACTTTGAGACCACCCAGGGTAATCATTGGGCATGGGAAAACAGAACTATTGAAGGAAATATCCATTGCATACCAGGGGCCCTGATCCAGAGGCGCCAGAAATCCGCTGGACTTACCTAACTCATCTTCAGCAAGGCCATTTGCTGCATCGGTATAACGCTGGATTGTGTCAGCCAGTACACCTTCAGGAACCTTAATCTTTTTCGCCAGTTCAGCAATTGAACTGGCCTTCTTGCAGTTCAGATACATGCTCATCAAGGCTGGAGCAGTCTGAAAAAACCAGATCTTACCTGGCAACACCTGATTAAATGCCTGTTTGAAGAGGTCTTTATTAAGAATCAGTGTTGCACGGCCATTGTGATGCTCAACCATCTCATAGCCCAGTTTGGCCCCATAAACCTCTTCATTGCAGTAACGCTTGCCGTGATCATTAACCACAATCCCCTGTGCCCAGGCCATTGGGGGGTTAATAAATCGCCAAGCACTCAGCTTATCCATTAGATCAATCGCTGCATCCGCGCCCATGCCCATCTGAATACCACTGCCGTCGCACCCTGTGGTTCCCAGTGATAAACCTTCCTGATATTTTGGGCCGTACTGTTTGACCATTTCACGGTTAAAGATGAAACCACCCGCAGTCAGAATCACCCCTTTTCTGGCGCGAATGTATTGAACAACTCCGGTACTTTCTTCGAGAGCCCGAACCTTGCCACGGACCTTGAAAGCAAGCTTGGGAGAATAATTATGAATAGCCGTCGCCAGATTAGACCACCGTTTATGACTGCGCGCTGCTTTAGTACCGGGCATCAAACGACGAACTTCTACACCGAGTACTGCTCCGGATTCATCACACACTAGACGACGAACATCACTTTGAACCTGTAATTCAACCCCCCTGGCGAGGGCGGAAGCTTTTAACGGTGCAAACAGAGAGGCACCGGAAAGACCCGGACCTTTCGCCCGATGCCCCCGGGGAGCAGGCTTCGCATGCTTTGCATAACTTCCGACCGCCTCATTACCGGAGTAATAGAGATAGTACTTATCACTTGGATAGGACGTTTTCACTGGTGGGATTTGACCAGAGAACTCAACGTTATGGCTCTGCAGCCAACGCAGATTCGTCGCACTCTGATCACAGAAGCGCTTAAGTGTTTCCTCTTTTACCGCATCACCCGTTTCCTGACGAAGGTAATTAAACATCTCCTGTGGGGTATCATCAAAGCCTTCCGCTTTCTGAAACTCGGTCCCCCCGCCAGAGTAAACGACGCCACCACTGGGTGCCGTAGCACCTCCACCAAAAAAGCGATCCAGAGCCAATACAGAAATACGGTGGTAACGAGCCTCAAGAGCAGCCGCCACACCCGAACCACCAAAACCAACCACGACAACATCACGCTCATCGTGCCACTGGATCTGGTCAGCACTCTCTACCTTTAAAGCATTTCGTTCTTCGGATGGACGACTCATAAGGTCTCTCTTCTTTTTATTATTTTTTATATAAAAAGGGGTTACTAAATCAGACTGTTACCGCCTCGGCGGAGGTCGTATAACGGCCATCAACATAAATCAACGGACTGATCTCTTCGCTGTTCTGAATCTGTTTGATACGACCTATATAAATCGTATGGGTACCGTAACTGTATTTCCCATCCTGCTCACAGATCAGCACTGACTGGGCATCACTCAAATAAGGAAGTCCTTCTTGACTGTTCTTCCAGTTGCCCGTCAGAAAGCGCTCTTCCCCATGGGCCTTACCACCACACATGGCCGAAACTTCTTCCTGCTCACGGCTGAGAATATTGACGCAGAAATCCACACCTTCTTCCAGAAGCGCATGCATGGCCGTAGACTGATTAACACAAACCAGCAATGAAGGTGGTTCAACGGACAAAGAAGTCACTGCAGTCGCCGCCATCGCATGACGCTGTTCTCCATTTGTGGAGGAAACAACAGTCACAGAACTGGCCAGACGACGCATGGATTGAAGCATCTGCTCTTTCAACGGTTCTTGGCGCTGTTTGGAATTATTCATTATCCGCTCCTGGATCAATTCGCTGAGAATACGTTTTTCGAGGCTGTCTGAGAATAGCCTCCGATGCACTTACAACAGCGCTGCCTGAATTGTGTCGTTGTGACCAGAGAGCATCATCGTCCAAGGAGACTAACAACCCGGCGCAGGGGGAAGTACTGATGAAACTGGCTCGACGTCCTGTGATGATGGATCCTTGAGTGAACCCCATGTTATACCCGGCGTTGATAAGCTGAGCCTCACGTACGGTGTTACTGGAGTTGATACAGGGGAATTTGACAGAAAGTTACTCTGCATTTGAACCTCAACTTTCCTTTCTGCCAGTGCTGCTCTTACTTCATAAAGCCTGTCTATCTTTGCTCTATGCTCATCCGTACCAGGTATCAATTCTCCCGCGGGCCGTAATACATTCCATACAATATCCTTCTCCTTATTTTCCAGCTCCTGGGCAGACATCTCCAGTACTTCCCTTTTCCATACAGCTGCCTCAGTTTCTCTCTGAGGTCTTTCCTGGTTATCACCAGAGTAGTTACCCGCATCTCTGGAAACTCCTGAATGCTGAAAAATTTGTGACTTCATTAACTTCGTACTCGCTTCACTATTCGCCTTTGCACAAAAGACAAATAGTGACCACCTAAGTTCGCCAAACTCCAGACAAGATGGTCCATTTAGAGTATGTCGGTTGCCTATCAGACTGTTTCAATCCTCAGCTAAGAGCGCACAACCGGAGCGTGCTTTCGGGAAACTGGAGTACAGAGGTCTTGCCAGGAAAAACTTAATTGGCATCAGCCAACAGCGGAAGATATTGATCTAGTAGCCTGTCGGACTTAACCGACCGTAGCGAGAAAAAGTCCGACAGGCTACTGGTCCAGGTAAGACCTCATCCAAACCGGTGACAACTGGAGATAATAATAATGAGTGATCAAGATCAGATTCGGCAGAAACTCTACGAACGAGCCCGGGAATTGGTGCCAGTACTGAAAGAGCGCACAGCTGAAGCCAATAATCAGGGGAGACTGCACGACGAAACCATTGCAGACTTTCAGGAAGCCGGTTTTTTCCGAATTCTCCAGCCCGCTAAATGGGGCGGTTATGAGCTGAAGCCTCATGACTTTTTCGAAGTTCAGATGACACTGGCCGAAGGCTGCATGTCTTCAGCCTGGGTTCTCGGTGTCGTTGCTATCCACAACTGGCAGCTGGCCCTGTTTGATGATCGCGCCGCACAGGATGTCTGGGGTGAAGACACCAGCGTGTTGATCTCCTCTTCTTATATGCCGGTTGGTAAAGTCGAACATGTAGAAGGTGGTTACAAACTTAGCGGAAAGTGGGGCTTCTCTTCCGGATCTAAGCACTGTGAATGGGCCTTCCTCGGCGCTATCGTACCACCTAAAAACGAGGGTGAAGCACCTGACTACCGCACATTCCTGGTACCGCGGGAAGATTATGAGATCGTCGATAACTGGGACACTATGGGGCTGCAGGCTACCGGCTCCCATGATGTCGTGGTAAAAGACAAATTTGTCCCAGAGTACCGCACACACCGCTCCCTTGACGGCTTTATGCAGAACAGCCCAGGTAATGCGGTGAACACAGCACCGCTGTTCAAACTGCCTTTCGGTCAGATCTTTGTCCGCGCTGTATCATCCGCAGCTATCGGCGCCCTGAAAGGCGCTGTGGATGATTTTGTCGAATTTAACCGTAAGCGTATTGCCCTGCATGATGGCAAGGCAGTGGTTGAAGACCCTGGTGCACAGGCCGCTGCTGCCAACGCCATGATGGTGGTCAGTGATCTGAAAACCATCCTGTTCAAAAATTTTGACCTCCTCAGCGAACGAGCCGATCAGAGTGAGCCTCTGGCCATCGAAGAGCGGGTCAAAATGCGTTACGACTCTGCGATTGTGGGTACACGTTGCGCAGATGCCATTACAGAACTCTACCTGCACTGCGGATCAGCCGGTATTTTCAATAGACACAAAGTCAATCAAGTCTTCCGGGATATCCAGACTGGTCGAACTCACGTTGCCAACCAGCCTGCCAAGTACGCACGTAACTTTGGTGGTGTCATCATGGGTCGTGAGACCACTGACTTCTTCCTCTAATGTGATTTAAAACAGGGCTGCCCCAATCAGCCCTGTTGCCCCCTTCCCTCTATCCACGTCTCTTTTTTCTATTCCAATCCTCACTCCTGAAAATTAATCTTAAAAAGATATAGCATCAGTAATTAGTCTATCTTTACCACTCGCAACAAAATTATCCACCTGATTTTGTACTCCTGTTTAAGCTAATAAAGTAACTGAGGGTAAGATGGGCATTAGACTTGGTGATACTGCACCTGACTTCACGGCAACCACGACGGAAGGTGATGTAAACTTTCATGACTGGCTCGACAATCAATGGGCTGTTTTATTTTCACATCCCAAAGACTTCACCCCGGTCTGCACCACCGAGCTAGGCCGTGTTGCCCAATTAAAGGATGAGTTTGACTCCAGAGGGGTTAAAGTCATTGGACTCAGTGTCGACCCTGTCGATTCCCACCATAGCTGGATCAAGGATATTGAAGCAACACAGAACACCACCATCAATTATCCACTGATTGCCGACCCTGACGGTAAAATAGCAGCCCTTTATGACATGCTGGACCCGACCTCTGAAGACACAATGACCGCTCGGAATGTTTTCGTTATCGGCCCTGATAAAAAAGTGAAATTAACCATTGTCTACCCAGCGTCCACTGGCCGGAACTTTGATGAAATACTCAGGGTCATTGACTCCCTTCAACTGACCGCTGATTACCAGGTGGCAACCCCTGTTGACTGGAACCATGGCGAAGACTGCATCATTATCCCATCCATCCCTGATGAAGACATACCAGCCAAATTTCCAAAAGGGCATCAACGCATCAAGAGTTATCTGCGAACCACTCCCCAACCCAATCTGTAGCCACCTCGCCAAACTTTATTTTGATGTATAAAAGGTTGGGCACAACAAATACCGTCACCATGAATAACCTGATTTTCCGGCAATTGCAGGATCCAGAATCCCATACTTACACCTACATCCTTGGAGACTCAGAAGCAAAAGAAGCGGTACTGATTGACTCTGTCAGCGAACAAACAGCGCGTGACCTTCAACTTATTGGCGAACTGGGACTCAAACTGCAACTTATTCTTGAAACCCATGTACATGCTGATCATATAACCGGTGCCTGGAAGCTGAAACAGAAAACTGGAGCCCAGATATCGTTAAGCAAACTTTCCTCTGTGACTATGGCCGACAGATTATTAGACGATGGTGAGAACCTTCGGATAGGTCAACTGTTTATCAAGGCAATTAGCACCCCAGGCCACACGAAAAGCTGTATGAGTTTCCTGTGGAATGGCAAGGTATTTACTGGAGATACACTCCTTATTCGTGCGGCTGGAAGGTGTGACTTTCAGGAAGGTTCTGCTGAGCAATTATACGACAGTATTACTAACAAGCTGTTTGCCCTGCCTGAATCAACCCTTGTATACCCTGCCCATGATTACAGAGGTTTTACCTGTTCATCCATTAGAGAGGAAAAGCTGTTTAATCAGAGGATAGGCGGAGGAAAGAGCAAAAAAGAATTTGTTGCTATTATGAACAACCTTAAACTTGCCTATCCTGAAAAAATGGATGTTGCTGTACCTGCCAACCTGAGATGCGGCATAACAGATATTTTATAGCCCCAAACCTTCAGAAAGCTATTAAACATTCCTCACTTTATAAAGCTCAACTGCAATTAACCTGCTGTGTTTTCCTTTTCCTAAGATATAACTTCAACCACTAGACCACCCCCTCAGGTCTAAAATTGAATATCAGCACGAATGGTTAAGATTATCTCTGATCTTTACTTGAGTTGAGAGTGGTAGACTAGTACATCATTTCAATGGAATTGATGTGTTCCATTGATCCTGAGATTGTCTAAGAATGTTGCCACTGAACTTCGCAAGCTCAGTGCGAACGGAGTGCAAAACATCAAACTCAATGAAACGATGTACTAGTACATCGTTTCAATGAGATTGATACGTGACAAGGCAATACCTCAAACCGTC
>OODV01000335.1:0-2500 GCA_900299555.1 uncultured Endozoicomonas sp. | reverse complement strand
TTAATAGGGCGTTTAGTTGCTGGGATTAGACCCGAAACCGGGCGATCTATCCATGGGCAGGTTGAAGATTGAGTAACATCAATTGGAGGACCGAACCGACTATCGTTGAAAAGCTAGCGGATGACCTGTGGATAGGAGTGAAAGGCTAATCAAGCCCGGAGATAGCTGGTTCTCCTCGAAAGCTATTTAGGTAGCGCCTCGTGTATCACCATTGGGGGTAGAGCACTGTTTGGGCTAGGGGGTCATCCCGACTTACCAACCCCATGCAAACTCCGAATACCAATGAGTGCAATCACGGGAGACACACGGCGGGTGCTAACGTCCGTCGTGGAAAGGGAAACAACCCAGACCGTCAGCTAAGGTCCCAAAGTAACAGTTAAGTGGGAAACGATGTGAGAAGGCCCAGACAGCCAGGAGGTTGGCTTAGAAGCAGCCACCCTTTAAAGAAAGCGTAATAGCTCACTGGTCGAGTCGGCTCGCGCGGAAGATTTAACGGGGCTCAAACTGTTCACCGAAGCTACGGGTACGTAATTTATTACGTGCGGTAGAGGAGCGTTCTGTAAGCCGTTGAAGGTGTATCGGGAGGTATGCTGGAGGTATCAGAAGTGCGAATGCTGACATGAGTAACGACAAGGGGAGTGAGAAGCTCCCCCGCCGGAAGACCAAGGGTTCCTGCGCAACGTTAATCGGCGCAGGGTGAGTCGGCCCCTAAGGTGAGGTCGAAAGACGTAATCGATGGGAAACAGGTCAATATTCCTGTACCCCTTTTGACTGCGATGGAGTGACGGAGAAGGCTAGGTCAGCGCAGCGTTGGTTGTCTGCGTTTAAGATCGTAGGCTGGGGATCCAGGCAAATCCGGATCCTCAAGGCCGAGAATTGATGACGAGGTTCTAAGGAACTGAAGTGATTGATGCCATGCTTCCAGGAAAAACTTCTAAGCTTCAGGTCAGAAGGGACCGTACCCCAAACCGACACAGGTGGTCAGGTAGAGAATACCAAGGCGCTTGAGAGAACTCGGGTGAAGGAACTAGGCAAAATGGCACCGTAACTTCGGGAGAAGGTGCGCCGGCTTTGGTGATCGGACTTGCTCCGTAAGCTGAGGCTGGTCGAAGATACCAGGTGGCTGCGACTGTTTATTAAAAACACAGCACTGTGCAAACACGAAAGTGGACGTATACGGTGTGACGCCTGCCCGGTGCCGGAAGGTTAATTGATGGGGTTATCTTCGGAGAAGCTCTTGATCGAAGCCCCGGTAAACGGCGGCCGTAACTATAACGGTCCTAAGGTAGCGAAATTCCTTGTCGGGTAAGTTCCGACCTGCACGAATGGCGTAACGATGGCCACGCTGTCTCCACCCGAGACTCAGTGAAATTGAAATCGCTGTTAAGATGCAGCGTATCCGCGGCTAGACGGAAAGACCCCGTGAACCTTTACTACAGCTTCACAGTGGATCTTGATGTTGCTTGTGTAGGATAGGTGGGAGGCTTTGAAGCGTGAACGCCAGTTTGCGTGGAGCCATCCTTGAAATACCACCCTGGCAATATTGAGGTTCTAACCCAGGTCCTGAAACGGGATCGGGGACATTGTGTGGTGGGTAGTTTGACTGGGGCGGTCTCCTCCCAAAGAGTAACGGAGGAGCACGAAGGTTGGCTAAGTACGGTCGGACATCGTACGGTTAGTGTAATGGCACAAGCCAGCTTGACTGCGAGAGGTACATCTCGAGCAGGTACGAAAGTAGGTCATAGTGATCCGGTGGTTCTGAATGGAAGGGCCATCGCTCAACGGATAAAAGGTACTCCGGGGATAACAGGCTGATACCGCCCAAGAGTTCACATCGACGGCGGTGTTTGGCACCTCGATGTCGGCTCATCACATCCTGGGGCTGAAGCCGGTCCCAAGGGTATGGCTGTTCGCCATTTAAAGTGGTACGCGAGCTGGGTTTAGAACGTCGTGAGACAGTTCGGTCCCTATCTGCCGTGGACGTTGGAAGTTTGAGAAGAGCTGCTCCTAGTACGAGAGGACCGGAGTGGACGGACCACTGGTGTTCGGGTTGTGTCGCCAGACGCATTGCCCGGTAGCTATGTTCGGACGGGATAACCGCTGAAAGCATCTAAGCGGGAAGCCCCCTTCAAGATGAGACTTCCCTGGGTACTAGATACCCCTGAAGAGCCGTTAAAGACTATGACGTTGATAGGTTGGGTGTGTAAGTGCTGTGAGGCATTGAGCTAACCAATACTAATGACTCGTGCGGCTTGACCATATAACGCCAAAGCGATTTAGCGTGTAGAGATACACAGCCATACGCAAGAGTGTGAAGCAAGAAACAGCTTAAGACAGGATTCCGGAGCTGAGAGCCGATAGGCTTTGAGTTCAACCAGTTAAGCCTGGCGACCATAGAAGGTTAGAACCACCTGATCCCATCCCGAACTCAGCAGTGAAATGACCGATCGCCGATGGTAGTGTGGGGCATCCCCATGTGAGAGTAGGTCATCGCCAGGCA
>OODV01000368.1 GCA_900299555.1 uncultured Endozoicomonas sp. | reverse complement strand
AACCCGATTTGAGAAGAAAGCCGTCAATTACATGGGAATGCTGGCTTTGGCGGCTCTAATGCTGTGGTTGCGATGATTATGTCAACAGAGCCTAATACGAAGTCAGGGATTTTGGCGAATTTTCAGAGTATATAGCGTACCCCACAATTCTCGATAAATACTGGCAAATAATTTAACCGCATGTTTTTAGAGAAATAACTCTAGCGTCTGGATCTTTATCGCGACCCATGATTCTCGATTAAAACCAATTCTCGCTTTGTCAGTACATCGCTAGTACTGCCAAATAAGTAAATCATTTAAAAACTGATACTTTTCATACAGTTAATAGTAATAAATTAAGTTTATTAGATCGAACTCTCAGAGTGTAAGTAGGAATTCGCACTAATAAGCGTTATATGAAATCAGAGTTCTAGCTAAGGGCTAAGTCAAATGGGAAGGGACGTAACTTTATACCCAAAGAAAGCCACAAAAAATGACCTAAAGAACTACTTGGAAAATCTCGGATTCGAGAAATGCGGTCATTTTTGGGATTGGCCTAAAGGCACTCTTAACTACTCTTGGTTTGATTACGAAGACTTCAAATCTATAGACGGTGTTTCAGCCGACATATATCCGGTACGGGAAGATGAGTTGAAAATCACTGGCAATGAGTGGGCGTTGCATGTGCGTAACTTATATATCGCTAGTTGGCACGACGTAAAGATGCTTAATGATGTTCTGAGAGGAGCTAGAAAGCTATTCGGTGGCACAATTCAAGGGGATTATGGCACTAACAGATATGCTCCCTTATGGGAGGATAACAGCACTCCAATCAGCCGGGGCATTTCCTCAATTTATAGCCATGTACGACAAGAGATCTCGGCGGTTCGTTACTCTTTACCTGATCCCTCAATGAAAATCACTGTCCCTGATGATGGGGAGGTCGATGATTTCGTGAGGTTCACACAAACTTTAGATCCAAGCCGAGTCCTTTATAACGGATTAGTTCCATTTGCGGTATCGATGTTTGAGTATTTTTTCTCCCAAGCCTTCCAGATTCTCATTAAATATGACCTAGTTGCGCTAAATAAGCGAAGCGTTCACAAGCAGAAGTTAGATTTTGAAACTCTGCTAGAGGTGGAGCGAAAGGAAGCAACTGTCGAAAATATTATAGCGAGAAATTACACCTTTCAAAATCTAAACCAGCTTAATAAAGCCTATAAAGATTGGCTTGATATAGATGTCAGGAAAATTTTATATAAAAAGAAAAAAATCGGGAATTCAGTTACTTTCTTAGAAAATCGTATATCCGACATAATTCAATACCGACATGGTATCGTTCATCACTTTGCCATTGATCGATCACTCACTAAAGAGGGGTATATACACATACTTGAAGCCATCGAAAAAGGAATCGGTGAATTTATCTTGTTTGCAGAGAAAAAGTACGGTTTCAAAGCTGATGAGCATTACTAATCATATAACAAACGCGTCAATTAGGACGCTCGCAAGCTCGCGCCTATTACGCGGGCGTTAGGCTCTTTAATTAACCATCAACCATTCACCACCTACCTTCAACCATTCACCACCTACCATCAACGTAAAAAACGGAAGTAATATGGAACTTATTATTGCTAACAAAGAGTGGATTTTTAGCGGTATCGGTATATTTGTATTATCTACTATAGCAAGGATGTTTTTTTCAAAAAAAACTCAGCCTGAAAATAAAGCAGGAAATCAAAATACGAACAACATAGATATAAAAATCAATCAGGATCATAGGGTTGTTGATATTGCAAATTACCAGCCAGGAAATGAAAATAAACAGGAGCTAGAAAAAGCAAAAACTCTTGAGGAGTATAAAGACTCTACAAGGATATTGTTTGTTGATGATGATACTAGGTTTAAGGTTGTAAAGATTTTATCAAGAAGTGGTTGGGTTCACACTAAACTAGTTAAAGACTGTGATACTTTAGACGATGTGAATATTATTAATTCTGATATTTTATTTATCGATGTTCAAGGTGTTGGTGTTGCAATGGGCTTCAATGATGAAGGTTTGGGTCTCGCTTTAGCTATCAAGCAGAAATATCCATTAAAGAAAGTAATAATATATTCTGCTGAAACAAAAGGTGATCGTTTTCATGAAGCATTAAGGAAAGCTGATTATTTCCTTGCTAAAAATGCAGACCCATATGAATTTCAAAAAATTGTTGAGGACTTTACTATAGGTGTTGGTGTAACTCAATGAATTCTATTCGGTACAGAATTTTAGATAAAGATGGCAATAAAGTATTTTGTAACCTCAAAGATAAAGAAATATTATTAATTGATGCGATCGATACATCTTCAATTAAGTTGGAATCAGATAATGTACGAGTTGGTAAAGTATCAAATCAATACGGTATTATTTTTGCGTCTTCAACAGATAAAGAGTATTTAAAAAGCTCACGAAAATTTAAATCATATATTGATATTATTGCAAACTCACTTGAAATAATAACTGGTATTGTTAGAGCTTCTAAAGAAGCTCAAAATCAAAGCACTAATAGGCTTATTCACAATTTAACAACTTTAAATGCTCATAACATACAGGAAATATACTCTCTTATTCCTCAGGATAGTGTGAGCCGAAAGATGGGAGAGCAAATAAGTCTTGTTGAAAATATTGTCAAAGAAGAACCAAGAGAGACTGCTTTAACACTATTAAGGATGGCAAAAAACAATGCAGCGATGAAAACAGAGTTTTCAGTGTTCAAAAACCTATTTGAGTCAAATCCTAAACTAAATATGGTAAATCACAACATTCATAAAGTATTAATGAATGTTTTCTATTTATTTTTCCCTGATTTTACTGACAAGGGTGTAAAGGTTACTGTCTCATCGAGTACTGAAACGGCATACTTTGACTATGAGTCTATTCATGTTTCACTGTATCACTTGATTGAAAACTCAGCTAAATACATAAAACCAAATACAATATTGAATGTGTCAATAGAAAGAGTCAATGAATATGTTGCTATAATATTCGATATGATAAGCACTGAAATAAAAGAAAGTGAGAAAGAGTTGATTTTCGAAGAAGGCTTTTCAGGTGATCTTTCCACCAGAACAGCAAAGGCTGGCTCTGGAATAGGTCTAAGTCGAGCAAGAAAAATAATTGAGCTTAACAATGGTTCGATAAATGTAATACCCCAGCCAAGAACAGCAGAAGTTGTTATGGGTATTACTTTCCAAAAAAACCTCTTTGCGGTTAATCTTCCTAGAACGCGAAAAAGAGCCTAACAAAAAATTCCAGCGGACACTCGCTCCGCTGAATTTGGCGTTAGCTATTCCTCGTATATAAAGGAGTTCCAGTGGTAAAAGTTCTCGTTAGTTCATGTCTGGTTGGAAACAACGTTAGATACAATGCGAGCTGTTTATCAGTCAAAGAGCCTGAGCTGCTATGGCTCAAGTCAAACGCAGAACTAGTGACCTTTTGCCCCGAAGTATCAGCAGGTCTACCTATTCCTAGAGCACCTGCCGAAATCATTACTGGTAAAGGTGTTGATGTGCTTGATGGTTTGGCAAACGTTGTTGGAAATGATGGTATTGATGTTACTGAACAATTTATAAGTGGGGCCGAGAACGCTTTGGAACTTTGCAAAAAACAGCAAATAAAGTACGCGGTACTCGCTGAAGGCAGCCCTTCCTGTGGCAGTTCAAAAATTTATGACGGTACATTCAACGGGATCAAAATTGATGGTTCAGGGGTAGCTACTGCATTGTTAGAGCGCAATGGAATTAAAGTCTACAGTCAACATACGATAGCTAAGCTCCGAGAGGCGTTGGAAAAAAATAGCTAACAAACTGTTCAAGAGGGATTCGCAACGCGTGGCATTTTTACTATGCGTTAGTTTTAGTGATTAAGGTGGTATGCGGTGGCATCGGTATTGCGTTGCTCACCCCTTAACAGGGCGTTATGCGTTTCCCCAGAATATGGAGTTAACTTGACAGAAATACAGCAATGGCTCGCGTCAAACATAGAAGCGTCCCATAGATTTAATGACATCAGAAAATAAGGGTCAGGTCTTTCATTGTGCATTAGCTTAAATGAATTCCTAGCCTAATAGTACTGATGATTAAAATAGTTTTAGAGAGTTTACAACCAATGCGCTCTGTTTCTTTAAAGTTTAAAGCTGCGGCAGTTCTTTTATTAATGAGCTTTAATAGCTGGTCAGTGAATTTAGATAAACATGATGTGTACTATCAGGTTCGATACAGCTATAAAAATAATAAGATTGACTACAATGCAGTTTGTTCTAATTACAAGAGAGGTTCTGTAGAGAATCGTGGTTGTCGCCGCCAGGCACAGCATTATTTCAGGGATCAATGTCATAAATATGGTTCATTTGACATAGAGAAGACTCGACATAACCTCACTAAAAAGAAAATGTACTGTTTAGCCAAGAGCCAGTTTAATCCTATCAGATAGTGGAAAACGGAAGTCGGACGATGATGTACTTCCCCCGTTTTATTGGACTCCAATAGCAAAATTGAACAAGGATTTTGCATGGCAAGAATGATCACCTTCCACTCTCCCCTACCTATATAGCTCTCTCTATAGCACCTCCCCACTTATAAACCATTCGTCCAGATTGACAGGGATTGGCCGTATAGTATGCTCTCAAGTGTCGAAAGAACTTGCCTGTAACCACTAATAACCATTAATGGTTGTACGCAAGTGCAGTTGTAAGTGACTGATTCGTATATAACTCATTGAAAATAAAGGGGGTGATTTCCCCCTTATATTAATATGAAATATCCGAGCCAGAAGGCTGCGGATAAGCCCCTTTTTTCCAAAATCAACGCCAGTAATACTGAACATTATTGAAGATGAGGTTAGGCTTATTCGTACCTTTCTCAGGTGGTTTTTTCTTTCCGGTATATAGTGACTTCGTCTGGTGCTTCTGAAGGCCAGTTAAAATTTTCCACAAGTTCATCTATCACTGCTATATTTTCATTAGGTAATAACTATTGAAAAGACACCTCTCTGTCCCTCCTGCTTACCCAATCTTTCTCTATAATTGCCAATCAATAGTCGTGTAATGCTGGTAAAAGTGTCGAAAAAACTCGCCCACAGTCGCTAACAGTGGTTCACAGCTGTACATTTGTTCCGCTGTAAATCACTGTTTTCCCTATAACATATTGATTTTAAAGGGGCTGTTTTTGATACCTTTACTACATGATAAAAAGCAGTCAGGGTGACAGAATGAGTAATAGTGAAAAGATCCGGTTGGATAAATGGTTATGGGCTGCTCGTTTTTATAAAACTCGTAATATAGCCAAGGAAGCCATTGATGGTGGCAAAGTCCATCTGAATGGCCAACGATGCAAGCCAGGTAAGGAGCCCAGGATCGGTGATGTGATCAAGCTTCGGGCTGGTTGGGATGAACGAGTAGTAGAAGTTAAGGCGTTAAGTGATAAACGGCAAAAAGCTGAGCTGGCACAACAGCTGTATGAGGAAACTGCGGAAAGTATTCAGGCTCGGGAAGATGCTGCAGAAAACCGGAAGGCCTTGCGAGGTGCAATGCCAAGACCGGACCATCGGCCTGATAAAAAACAGCGTCGTGAACTGTTAAGGCATAAGACTGATTACTGATTTTATGGCTGTGTGTTTTAAAGAGTCTGACTGACAGCCGTATATTGAATGGCTATCTTAATGGCCTCCATCAGACTGTTCTCACTGGCCTTCCCTGTTCCGGCAATATCGTATGCAGTTCCATGGTCGACTGAAGTCCTGAGAAATGGCAGGCCGCAGGTAATGGATACGGTACGTTCAAAGTCCACCATCTTGGTGGCGATATGCCCCTGGTCATGGTACATGGAGAGCACGCCGTCATAGGCACCATGAAGAGCCTGATGAAAGACAGAGTCTGCCGGAATCGGGCCACTTACATTCAACCCTTCCCGCTGAGCCCTTCTGATCGCTGGCTCAATGGCACACACCTCTTCATCCCCAAATAGTCCATTTTCGCCACAGTGGGGGTTAAGGCCAGCAACGGCCAGGGAGGGGGATATGATACCCAGAGATTGAAGAATTCGGTAGGCTCTGAAAATCCCCTTGAACACTTTGCTTTCTACGATTGCATTACAGGCCTGCTTTAAAGAGAGATGGCGAGTTAGAAAAAAGACTCTCAGCCCTGCTACCTGAAACAGCGTAACAGGGTCAATAGTCCCTGATAGCGACGCAAGAATTTCCGTGTGGCCAATGTGGGGGATTTTTGCGGCCCGAAGAGATTTCTTGTTGATCGGTGGTGTGGTAATTGAGCCATAGCCCTGGTTTTTCACATAGTGGACAGCTTGTTCAATAAATTGGTATGCAGCAGCTCCGGATTCAGCAGAGACTTTTCCAAATACAATCTTCTCAATATTGGTAATGGGAGAGTGGAGCAGGTGTATGTAGCCGCTACTGTGTAGGTCAGCAGGGGCGCCATTGATTGATAGGAAATGCACTTTCTTCTGACAGAGACTGGCTGCCTGTTCCAGCCAGCTACGATCGCCAACCACCACCACTCGACAGGGGGTATTGAATTCCGGGTTGCACAGGGATTTGATAATGATCTCAGCACCGATTCCGGCAGGATCACCCATGGGAATGCAGATCAGGGGGGCATTGCCGCTATCAGTCACGCTTGGACCGCCTGCAAACAATAGAATGAATATTAGCTTAGCAGCAATATTGGACGTTATAAAAAAGGGAGCCGTCAGGCTCCCTTTATGTTTGCATTATCTATCTGCTTTTTCAGGAAGGCAGAATAATGTTGCCACCGGCTTCACGGATTGCAGCGAGGTTCTCATCATCAAACTTGCTGTCCGTGATAATGCAATCCAGGTCTTCCAGACGAGCAATGGTTTTCATGCTGGAAGCACCAAATTTACTGGAGTCAGCCAGCAGAACAGTCTTATTGGCTCGTTCCATCATTTTACGACGAATGTAGTAATGATCATTGGAGGCAGTGGTTACACCGTTGTTCAGGCTCCAGCTGTTGGTTGCCAGGAAGGCGATATCAGCATTAATGCTGTCGAGGAAAGACAGGGCTGCAACATCGGTATGTGCCTTGGTAATCGCACTGACATTACCACCGGTGGTGAATACCTTAACGGTTGAAGAATCTGACAGCTGAAGGGCGATCTTCAAGTCCGTTGTGATGACAGTCACTTTCATGCGCATCATCAGTTTAGCCAGCGCCATTGTACTGGTGCCTGAGTCCAGAAGGACGATCTGACCTTCACGCACCTGCTTCAGAGCTTCATGGGCGATGGACTTCTTTTCTTCAATATTAACGGCATTTTTCTTTTCGTAGGGAATGTCTTCCATCAGGAAGCTTTTGGAGACTGCACCGCCGTAGGTTACACGCAGTTTATCTTCTTGCTCCAGAGTACGAATATCACGACGGATGGTCATTTGGGACACATCAAAACGTTCGGCCATTTCTTCGATATTGGCACAGCCTTTTTCTTCAACAAAAGCAAGAATGTGTTCGCGACGTTCAACCGGGAGCATAGTTGTACCTCTTTAAATGGAGCATGATCTGTTTGCCCGATCTGTTGGTGTTTTCAGGTAGCAAACAGGTTTGCAGGACTTGACCAACGGTAATGATGCTTGCTGCCGATGAGTATTCAGAGATAGCAATTTCCCGTAAGGGATGACTTACAGAACTACCTTGCAATGATGAACTGATAGCACTCTATATGCAGAAGACCGATCAATGGGCATTTTGCGGGGGATTATATCACCAGAATGGTGAAGTATTCCCAACTTTTCATTCATGGGAATAGTCTTATTTGATCTGGGTTTGGTTATGGGAAATGAAGTAACAGGTAAAGCACTGGGTAGATATTTACAGACGCTGCTGACTCAACGCCGCATAGGGGGGCGAGAGGCGGAAAAACCCCATGATCTCCTTTGTCCGGACTGTGATCTGTTGATATCCATCCCGGTATTAAAGCAGCAGCAGGTAGCTGCTTGTCCTCGTTGTTTCCATACTCTGGAAAAACATGCGTACTTCCGCATTCAAAACCTGCTGGCTCTGGTGATTACAGGGTTATTGCTCTACATCCCTGCCAATATCTATCCCGTTCTCACCTTAGAACTGGCTGGTCTACAACACAGCAGTACTATCTGGGGGGGAGTGGTTGCGTTATGGGGTAGTGGTTTGCCAATTGTTGCGACGATGGTATTTGTATTTGTCATGTTGGTTCCACTGCTTCGACTGCTCATGCTTATACCGGTTATCTGGGCATCCCTGCTTCGCGATGGGTCCCGGTTTTCCAGATATCTGTTTCGTGATTACCTGTTTCTCTGCCAGTGGGGAATGGCAAAAATCTATATGTTGGGTGTTCTTATTTCAGCCATCAAACTCGTTGATATGACATCGGTGGAAGCTGGTCTGGGCGTATTTTGCTATACCGGTCTCATGCTGGTTGAAGTGGGCATTAGCATCACTCTGAATGAGGCAAGGTTATGGAACACGCTTGGCAAAGGCGTTAAAGCAACTGAAGGGATTTACGTAATCAATGAACGGCATTGATTTGGGGCTGAAGCTCTGTCTTGTTTGCTATCAGGCTTGTCCAGAGTATCAGCGGCGTTGTCAGCGATGCGGTGGCCGGGTTCGAATACGACGAAATAACAGCATAGCCAGATGCTGGGCTTTAACGCTGGCAGCTGCACTTCTTTATATACCAGCCAATATCTTACCCATGATGACGATCAGTTGGCTTGGTCAGGGTGGTGAACCGGACACCATTATATCCGGAGTTGTAAAACTGATTGAGAACGACATGGCTATGATCGCTGTCCTAGTATTTATCGCAAGTATAGCGATACCTCTGCTGAAGCTACTGGGAATGGCTGTATTGCTACTGTCCATTCAGCCTGGATATGAAATGGGGTTGGGAATAAGGCAGAAAATGCGACTGTATCGGGTTATTTCGTGGATTGGCCGCTGGTCGATGCTGGATATTTTCATTATTTCTCTACTGGCTGGATTGATTCAGTTTGGTCAGCTTGGGCAAGTTGAGCCGGGTGCTGGGGCCTGGGCATTTGCTGCTGTCGTTACTCTCACCATGCTTGCTTCTAACAGCTTTGACCCACGCCTTTTATGGGATAACCAATGCCTGAGCCAAAGGCTAGAAGAGTGATTGCACAGGAGGTGCCGCTGAATGAGTCAGGAAAACAGACACCCTGAAGATGGTGGATCAGAGGGTGGTGAGTCATCTGCAGCTGCTTATGTTGAAGATCGGATAAACTTGACCCCTATCTGGCTATTACCTCTGGTGGTTCTTATTGCAGTAAGCTGGTTGCTCTGGCGTGAGCTGGATCACGGTGGAATCGAAGTCATGATCCGTTTTGAGAATGGTCGGGGGATTGCTGTGGATAAAACAGAAGTCCTTCATAATGGTATTCCTGTTGGACACGTTACCCGCCTTTCTCCCAGTAAGGACTTTGATGCGGTTGATGTGACAGTGAAAATGGATCAGCGCTTTCAAACCCTCCTTACGGAAAACAGTGCCTTCTGGCTGGTAGAACCACAGCTGAGTCTTACTGAAGTCTCTGGATTGGATACCTTGATAACCGGGAACTACATCGCCTTTAGCCCATCATCTGAAGGTACCTTGCAAGCACAATTTACAGCGTTGAAGAGAGCACCGGGAATGATGGGGGGGAAAGATGGGCTTCGCTTGATATTACAGTCTGACGAGCTTCCATCACTGGAAATTGGCAGCCCGGTCTTCTACCGAAAGCTAAAGGTTGGGGAGGTGTTTGATTATGGCCTGTCAGAAGATGGTCTTTTCGTAGAGACACAAATCTACATTCAGTCTGAGTTTTCAAAGTTAGTACATGAGAATACCCGTTTCTGGAGTGCTGGTGGCTTAAAAGTTTCCGCTAATATGACCAACCTGGAAGTACAGGCTCAATCACTGGTTTCCATATTAAAGGGTGGTGTGGCCTTTTATACACCTGAATGGGAAGAAGTGAAGCCGGTAGTCTCAAGTGGTGCAGAGTTTTCCCTTTACAGTGACTACGACACTGCCGAAGCGGGAATACCCATTACTATTGAGTTCCCTCTCGGGGTTTCTCTTGGCGACAGTAACATACCTATTCGTTTTCATGGTCAGGAGGTAGGACGGATTCGTTCTGTGGACGTCAGCGAAGATGTCAGCCGTGTCATTGCTGAAGCGATTGTCAGACCGGAAGTAAAGCCTGCATTGGTTGCTGGTACACGATTCTGGGTTGTTGAACCCAAACTGGGGCTGGACGGTGTGTCTGACCTGGATACGTTGATCAGTGGCCGGTATGTGGCAATGGATATCAATAAAAGGGTGATGCAGGCAGGCTCGGCAGTCAGTCACTTTAAAGGTATGGAGACCCGACCGGCAACACCCATAGGGGCCATCGGTTTGAGTCTGACGCTCGAGACAGATGCGCTGAAAGGTATCGATATAGGAAGCCCGGTTTTGTACCGGAACGTTCCTGTTGGATTTGTTCAGTCCTATGATTTGAAAGGCCGTGGTTTATCCATTCAGGTTCTTATAGAAGCACGTTACCAACATCTGGTTAATATGAGCAGTCGCTTCTGGAATGTCAGTGGGCTTCAGTTTGAGGGAGATCTGCGTACTTTTCGGGTTGATATGGCCTCCATTAAAAGCCTGATATCTGGAGGCGTTGCTTTTAGTACAGGAAAACCGGATGCGGAAAGAGTAGAAAATGGAGCAAGATTTCCCCTCTTTTCAGATCAGACCGTTGCGCTCAGTGGTGATCAGGAGATAGAAATTCACTTCGATCGTGCTGATGGCTTAAGTGAAGGCACTCAAATTCGCTTTCGTGGTGTAGAAGTTGGTCGGGTTACCCGTTTGTTGGTCAGCAGAGAAAATCAGGGTGTGACTGTTAAAGCACTGATTGACAATGATAAGTCCTGGTTGATGAGAAAAGGGGTTCATTTCTGGCTGGTTGAGCCAAAACTGGGGCTTGCTCGAACATCGAATCTGGAAACGTTGATCATCGGTCCATACATCCAGGTTGAAATGCCAGCTATACCGGGACCAGAGACAACGCAGTTTATTGGTCAGCACCGGGAGCCGGATGATATTCCAAAAGCAAAAGGTCTGGCTCTTGAGCTGGTGAGTGAGAGCCTGGGTTCAATACAACGGGGCAGCCCAGTCTATTATCGGGATGTTCCGGTTGGAGAAGTCACCGGATACCGTTTGGCTAACCCGGCTGATCAGGTGGTTATTATTATTAATATTGAAGATCGCTACCGTAGACTGATCAGTAGTGATAGCCGGTTCTGGAATGTCAGTGGTATTGATATTGATGTTGGCCTGTTTCGGGGAGCCAGTATCAGGGCCGATTCATTGGAGGCTCTCCTGGCGGGAGGAATCGCTTTTGCAACACCAGAAAAGCCAGAAGCGCCTATCCAGTCAGGGCATCGTTTTGATCTTGCCGGTGAACCTAAAAAAAGTTGGTTGCTGTGGCAGCCGGAGATTTGGCTGCATTAGCTTATACATGCTCAGCAGTCTCTTCTCTTGTATGGCTTTCCTTTATTGATAGGATCAATTGATCCTTTTGAGTCTATAGCTCATTCACCCAGTGTTGACACTGATCACGGAACACTTCGTCATTGCTGTAATCTCTGCCAAGATAAGCGTCAGAGATTGCCTGTTTTTCAATTTTTACTCTGATCTTGTCACCTCTGCCACATAGAAATCCCCAGAAAGATGGAACGCCTTCCTGATAAACAATGGTGATATTAATTAAGGTACGAAGTTGTTGTCCCATGGCCCCAAGTACAAAACCAACGCCACCGGCTCTGGGTTTCAGTAAGTGTTGAAAAGACGACTTTTGCTGTTTGTGCTTGGCATCCGTAAAGCGGGTTCCTTCCATAAAATTGAAAACTGACACGGGAACATCACGGAACTTCTCACAGGCTTTTTGGGTGGCCTTTAGATCTTCACCGCGCTTCTCCGGGTGCTTTCCCAGATAGGCTCTTGAGTAGCGCTTCATAAAAGGGAAATCCAGCGCCCACCAACATAAACCGATGACGGGGACCCAGATCAGCTGCTGCTTCAGGAAGAATTTCAGCATGGGAATTCTGCGGTTCAGCAGGTGTTGAACAATAAAAATATCCGCCCACGACTGGTGATTGCACGTTACAAGATACCATTCATCTTTCTTGAGGCTTTCCAGCCCTTCAACCTGCCACAGCATAGGGCGGGTGAGTTTCATCCAACCACTGTTGATACTGATCCAGCATTCAGCAATAACGATGCATATACGGGTACATAATTTGTGCCAGGTTTTTATGGGGATTAGAAAACGGCTAAGACTGAACGCAAGTAGAGGTATACACAGAATAAGTGTGTTTATCCCAAGCACACTCGCGGATATAAAACCTCTAAGAAAAGAAGGAAGAGATGACAGCATATGGTCGACACAAGTTAGTTATTATCATTTAGCCATTTCATGCTCATGAGAATGTAAGAGTTTTTTTAAGTCTTGCCAAGCAACGCCTTCCCGTTTTTTATGGTTCTCACCTCTATTCCCATTTTGTGTGGCCAGAATTTCAGCGGCAATCGCAATGGCTATTTCAGCGGGCTTTCTGCCTCCAATACTTTCCAGCCCAACCGGACAACTCATATGCTTAATTTGGGCTTGTGAGAAATCGCCTTTGTGTTCAAGCCGTTGACGAAAACGTTTGGCCTTGGTTTCTGAGCCAATAACACCCAGCCAACGGCTGTTGTCATGCTTCAATGTTGCTTCGGTAATTGCAAAATCCAGCTGATGGTTGTGAGTGACGACCAGAACAAACGTATCCTCTTGCATGCCTTCGACCTCCAGCTCTGGCTGATCGCTGATGCAGATCTGGACATTTCCCGGTATCTCTTCTGGAAACAGCTCAGCTCTGCTGTCGATCCAGGTAATCTGGCAATCCAGAGGTGCCAGCACATTCACCAGCGCATGACCAACATGACCGGCGCCAAACAGGGCGATTCGAAAACCACAGGTGGTGATCGGTTCCAGCAATGCACTGACGCTGCCTCCACAACACTGTCCGAGTTTGGGGCCGAGAGGGAAGTGTTCCAGAACTGGCTCTGAATGATCGTTAATCAGCAGTTCCCGGGCTTTCTGAATCAGCAGAAACTCAAGCTGCCCGCCACCGATAGTATCAAAGCACTGGTCAGCCGTGATTACCATTTTACTGCCGGACTTTCTGGGAGCGGAGCCTGCTGAACCCAGAATGGTAACCAAGACTCCAGACTCACCGGTTTTCTGAAGATTGACCAATGCGTCAATCCACATACTCTGTCCCTCCACATCGGTATTTTTATAGGGCTGTATTTTTTATTGATGCGGCTGCCTTCAATACTCTTTCCGGGGTGGCAGGTACATCAATTTGTGGATTTACCCGATAATCAGCAAGGCTGGATACGGCATCCCGAATGGCACACCACACCGACATACCCAGCATAAAGGGAGGTTCACCGACCGCCTTTGAGTGATAGATCGTGTGTTTTGGGTTCGCCTGCTGGAACAGCTCAACATTAAATACCGGTGGCATATCTTCAATGGTTGGGATTTTATAGGTGGCAGGGTTGTTGCTCAGCAAACGTCCGCTGTCGTCCCATACCAGCTCTTCGGTCGTCATCCAGCCCATGCCCTGGATAAAGCCACCTTCTATCTGACCCCGGTCAATAGCCGGGTTCAGTGAGTGACCCACATCATGAAGAATGTCCACTCGATCAACCTTGTATTCTCCCGTCAGAGTATCCACTGTCACTTCTGAAACCGAAGCACCACAGGCAAAGTAATAGAAAGGCCGGCCACTGGCCGTTTCCCGGTCGTAGTGAATTTCCGGAGTGCTGTAGAAACCACTGCTGGATAGAGAGATACGGTTCAGATAAGCGGCCTGAATAAAGCTTTCAAACGGCATTTGACGTTCACCCAGATGCACTTCGTTATCATGGAATGAAACTTCCTGGTCTGAAACACCATAGTGTTCAACAGCAAACTCGATCAGACGATCCCTGATTTTCTGACAGGCATCCTGTGCTGCCTTGCCATTAAGGTCCGAGCCACTGGATGCCGCAGTGGGCGAAGTGTTGGGTACTTTATCGGTTCGGGTCGACGTGACCTGAACCCGCTCAAGAGAAACGCCGAACTCGTTGGCTACGATCTGGGCAACTTTAGTGTAGAGCCCCTGGCCCATCTCTGTCCCGCCATGGTTGATCTGAATACTGCCATCGGTATAGACATGGACAAGGGCACCGGCTTGGTTCAGGTGTTTCGCGGTAAAAGAGATACCAAACTTTACCGGTGTCAAAGCCAGTCCTTTTTTCAGTACCGGGCTCTGCTGGTTGAAGGCGCTGATTGCTTCTCTTCGTTGCCAGTAGTCAGAGCTGTCTTCCAGCTTACCGATGACATCGTGCAGTACGTTATGTTCTACCCGCTGGTGATAGTGAGTAGTGTTCCGTTCAGTAATGCCATAGAGGTTTCTCTTGCGAACCTCCAGAGGATCCAGACCAGTTGAGCGAGCAATGTCGTCCATAATTCGTTCAATGACCAACATGCCCTGAGGGCCACCAAAGCCCCTGAAGGCAGTATTGGACGCGGTATTGGTTCGGCAGCGATGACCGATCACGGTAGCGTTATTCAGATAATAGGCATTATCTGAGTGGAACATGGCCCGGTCAACAATGGCATCGGTCAGGTCCGGGGAGTGTCCGGCATCACCGGCCAGCTCGATATCAACACCTTCCAGCATGCCCTCCTGATCAAAACCTATGTTATAGCGATGGCGGAAAGGGTGACGCTTACCGGTAGACACCATATCCTGCTGTCGATCAACTCGAAACTTGACCGGTCTGCCGGTTTTTACTGCCAGAAGCGCCGCAATACAGGCCGGGGCCGCTGCCTGGGTTTCCTTGCCACCAAAACCGCCGCCCATGCGGCGCACATCGGCCACTACTTTACTCAGCGGTACGCCGATGACTTCAGCGACCAGTTTCTGAACCTCAGAAGGGTGCTGGCTTGATGTGTATACATGAAGCTGACCATCTTCCTGGGGAATAACACTGGCGATTTGCCCTTCCAGGTAGAAATGTTCCTGACCACCGTTCGACATCTGTCCTGACAGCTGGTGATCGGCATTACTGATAGCTTGTCTGGCGTCGCCTTTCTTCATGGTGTGGTCAGGCCGAACAAATGAGTTTTGTTCCATGGCCTGATCGATACCCAGAATGGCATCAAGTGCGCGATATTGAATAACGGCTTTTCGAGCGGCTCTTTTTGCGGCTTTATGGGACGTTGCTGCCACTGCAAAAACCGGTTGCCCGATATAATCCACCCGACCTTCAGCCAGCAGCATGTCTCCCGGAAAAACAGGGCCGATATCTTTGTGACCCGGAATGTCATCTGCGGTTATGACCGCCACAACACCGGGAGTATTCCATACTTCATCAAAATTAATGCTGATGATCTCTGCATGGGCTTCCGTCGAAAGACCAAATCCGGCGTGCAGCTGGTTGGCCATTTCCGGGCGATCATCAATATAGAGTGCTTTACCAGTCACATGAAGGTGAGCACTGTCGTGTTTAGCTGAACGGTTTCCGCTCATGTGAAGAGCGTGACGCTCGTCAGCCGAAATCGGAGTTTCAGTTTCTTTGCTCATGATCAGTTCAGGGCTGTTCGTCAGCTCATGGCTGTCATTGAACTCAGGGCTGCCATCGAGCTTATGAGTCTGTTTCAGTTCACTGGCCAGATCCGGTAGTTTACGCATGACAGATAATCCTTACATTCTGGCCAGACAGTTCCATAAAATAACGCTCCAGCAAATTACAGGCAGCTTCAAGGCGGTACTCGCTGCTGGCCCGAACATCCGACATGGGTTTGAACTCCTGACGGATAGCTGATTTTGCCTGACTGAGCGTTTCGTTATTCAGTGGTGATCCGGTTAAAATCTGCTCACACAGTTCCGCTCGCTTGGGAATGGCCGCCATGCCGCCCAACGCCACTCTTGCCCTTGTTATTTGACCATCACCATTGGTCTCCAGATTAATCGCGGCAAGGACGGTAGAGATGTCATCACCATAGCGCTTACTGAGTTTATAAACTTTTAGCTGGTGAGTTTTTTTGGGAATACGAATTCGGGCAATGTATTCACCCGAGGTAAGTTCGGTCTTTTTGTAATCCAGGAAAAACTTGTTAAGCGGGATATTCCTGATGTTATCTCCGTGACGAAGATCCAGAGACGCATCAAGAGCCAGTAAAACAGGAGGAGTGTCGCCTATGGGTGAGGCGTTGCCGATGTTGCCACCCAGGGTTCCCTGATTACGTATCTGCTGGGATCCAAGCCGGTCCAGCATTTGAGCAAACTCAGGATAGTACTTTGTAAATATGGATTTTATGCTCCGATAAGTGACCGCAGAGCCAATCACCAGTTCATTGCTATCTTCATGAATGGTCTGCAGGGAGGGAATGTTCTGTAGCGAGACCAGCTTGTCGATTTTCTCCAGTTGCTGGGTGACATCGAGCCCAAGATCAGTACCACCGGCGAGAATTCTGGCGTCAGGGTTATCCAACAGATACTGGGCGAGCTCACCTTCACTGGCAGGAATAAATGCACAGCTACCACTTACACTGCCTTGCTGCTCTATGGTTTGTAGCTTGGACAGGGTTTTCTCACGGTTTCTGAAAAACTCATCATCAGGTTGAGCATTGGCCAGGCTGTTAGCCGCATCAACCAGGGGGCGGTAGCCGGTGCACCGGCACAGGTTTCCACCGAGGGCTCCAAGAACATCGGGTTTGTCTTCTGCACTTTCATGGTGAAGAGCAAACAACGACATCACAATGCCCGGTGTACAGAAACCACATTGAGAACCGTGGTGATCGACCAGTGCCTGTTGTACAGGGTGTAGCTCATCTTTTGTATCTGGATGCTTATCAGAGCCCGTGAGGTCTTCTACAGTCAGTAGCTGTTTTCCATGAAGAGAGGGCATCAGGGCAATACAGGCGTTCATGGTCTTGTATTTAAGCTGGTCACCCTCTGGCTCAGCAACCACAACGGTGCATGCGCCACAGTCACCCGAACAGCAACCCTCTTTGGTGCCGGTACGCTTTTCATGAGATGTGGTACTGGTTTCAGTATTGCCTCGAAGATAATCAAGAACCGTGGTGTCTGAAGCGGTGTCCTCAACTACGACGAGCCGATCGTTCATAAGGAATTGAATCACGATGGCTATTTCCCTGTTATTGTTCTTTTTTACTAATTTGACTATTTGGTCAGAAAAATAGCAAGCAATCAGCTGTGAAATTTATTGACCATAAAGTCATAAATTTGCATTGATTTACGTCAAATTGTTAGTCTTGCCGAGCTGGATAAAAAATCCTCATCTACGCACAGAACATAAAAAATAACAAACACAGGATTGGAGTCTCTATGAACGGAGCAGATACGAAGTCGCTGCCATCGGCAGATGATAAGCCAGCGCTTCTGGACAGGTTGTTCAAGCTTAAAGACCATAACACTACCGTGAAGACAGAGCTGGTGGCGGGGTTTACGACCTTCATCACCATGTGTTATGTGGTCTTTGTAATACCTGGCATGCTGTCAGATGCAGGGATGGATAAAGGGGCGCTGTTTGCTGCTACCTGCCTGGTTGCCGGTTTGAGCTCTATTGCTATTGGTCTCTACGCTAACTGGCCGGTTGGTCTGGCTCCCGGTATGGGGCTGAATGCCTTCTTTGCCTATGCAGTGGTTCTCGGGATGGGATACTCATGGGAGCAGGCAATGGGTGCTGTATTCTGGGGGGGCATTGGCTTCATGCTACTCAGCCTGTTCAAAGTACGTGAGTGGATTATTGACAGTATCCCAAAAGGTTTACGTGTTGGTATTACGGCGGGTATTGGTCTTTTTCTGGCGCTGATTGGCTTGAAAAATGCGGGTATTGTCGTTGCCAGCCCTGGAACGATTATTACCATGGGCGATATCACTCAGTTCAGTCCGCTGATGGCCTGTCTTAGCCTGTTACTGATTCTTGGCCTTGCGTATCGTGGATTTAAGGCTGCTGTTCTGTTGGCTATTGTTGTTGTGTCCAGTATTGGTCTTCTGGCGGGAGATCTTTCTTTCCAGGGCATTTACTCGGCACCACCGAGTCTCGCTCCGATTGTTGGCAAGCTGGACATTATGGGAGCTCTTAAGCCAGAGATGCTCGGTGTTATTGTCGCTTTTATGTTTGTTAATCTTTTTGATACCACTGGAACGTTGATTGCAGTGGGTGATAAGGCCGGGTTGGCTGACCAGAATGGCAAGATGCATAACATGAATCGGGCCATGATTACCGACGGAACAGCGTCCTGGGCAGGTGCTCTTATGGGAACGCCAACGGTTACCTCTTATGTGGAAAGCGCCTCTGGTGTTGCCGCCGGAGGACGTACTGGTCTGGTCGCCGTGACCGTTGGTGTGTTATTCCTTCTGTGTATGTTCCTGTCACCACTAGCAGCCATGGTACCTGCCTACGCGACAGCTGGCGCCTTAATTTATGTCGCTGTGCTGATGGCGGGTAGTCTGGCGAATATTGACTGGAATGACCTGACCGAGGCGGGGCCAGTACTGATTACTGCGATTATGATGCCGCTCAGCTTCTCCATTGCAAATGGCATTGCTCTTGGTTTTATTGCTTATCCATTGGTAAAACTGTTAGCTGGAAGAACCAGTGAAGTCAGTATCAGTGTATGGATATTGGCAACGCTGTTTGTGCTGAAATTTGCGTTCTTCGGTATTTGATTTCATTGACTGTTAAGGAATATCGCATAACAGATAGCGATATTCCGTCATTTTTATTGGTGTCTACTGACTAGGGATATAGTGGTTCTTTACCTTAATCTCAGCTTTAGAGCTTCACTGGTACATTCGATTTAATTTTTATATGAGTTAAACCAACCGTCACACATAATAAATCCAGGCGGTTGTGATGTACTCTTTAGAACAAACAAAAATATTAAAAGAACTTTCGTTCTATATTACTTTCCTTACCAGAGCTGTTTCTGCGAAAGCTGCACCAGTGTTTTGCGAATTGCTCATTGGTAGCATGCTCTCCGGTGAGGGGTTCCTGACTCAGGCTCTGCTTGCCATCCAGTACGATAAAGTCTGGAGCAGCTATCATCATTGGGTTGCCTTCGGGTGCTGGCGTTGGCGAAATCTTGCTCATCAACTGACACTGTTAGTCAGTTCCAAAGCACCTGAAGAGGAACCGGTTCCCGTTATTCTCGATGACCTGATCCTTGAGCGTTGTTCAGAGAACGCGCCTGCCTGTCGCATCCACCGACAGCACAGCCAGAAAAAGAACCGTGC
>OODV01000212.1 GCA_900299555.1 uncultured Endozoicomonas sp. | reverse complement strand
ACGGGTAAAGCTGAAAAAACTCTACCCATCAATCCCATTGAAATGATGTACTAGTACATCGTTTCATTGAGTTTGATGCTTTGTACTCCGTTCGCACTGAGCTTGCGAAGTGCAGTGGCAACATCCTTCGACAATCTCAGGACCAATGGAACACATCAATTCCATTGAAATGATGTACTAGGAGCCTGTCGGGCTTTTTCGCACGACTGCATGGATGCAGGAGCTAGTGCAACGCAAGGAGCAGTTGCCGTTAGGTCAGTGGTAAGTCCGATAGGCTCCTAGCGACTTTCTAATAGCTTACGCAGCGCTGGTGGCAGAATGAGACGGGCTTTCTCTGTAATCAACAGTTCATTCTTTTGCCAGAGAATACCCAGGTAAATAATAGCCAGCCCAATAGCTGTCAGAGCGATGGGGAACAGCCAGCTGTCGCGGAAAACATCGTCAGCCAGATGGGCAAGGTAACCACAGGAGCCCAGGGCACCAAATACCACAAAGACTCTCCGGATCAGCAGAACACCAATGCCAATCATCAAAAGGTTGATGCAAAGATAAATAAACTTGGCGAGTTCGCTGTCTGAATTCTGAAGAGAAAGCCCTCCCCAGAAGGCAATAACACCAAACAGATAGAGCCAGAAGGCATAGTCCGCTTTGGAGTGGGAGCGGATATCCACCCAGAAGGCGAGTCCGATCATTAATAAACCGGTATACATGGAAACCAGCTTACGCAGTTCCCAGTCCATATCTCCACCAGAAATCATTGCCGAAAGATCCATGGTCATATACCAGAGCGTCACGGCAATGGGCATGACCATAAACGGGTATTTGAACTTCCAGGCCAGTACTACACCCACTGCTAATGTGCCCAGCTCCATATACAACCAGTGCCACTGGATATATCGATGATAGTCCTGATATGTGCTGTCATCGGGCCAGAGGCCGAGTGCCTGCTGCAGTCCATAGATAAACAGGGGGGTTAACGCGATAACAAAGGTGGCACAGATGCCAGCAGGAACAATATAACCTCTGCTATCAAAAGAGGCGGTGAACTTGAACCCTATAGCGGCGTAAATCAGTGAAATACCGACAATGCCAGTGCCACCAAAAGACTCCCAGCCAAGGTTCATGAATAAGGTCATGGCACCAATAGCGATAAGGCCTCCCAGGTAATAGAGCACATGGGTGAGATCGAAGGTGGGTTCGTTCCCGGGGTGACTTTTCAGAAATTCATACAGCGTATCCGCCTGCTCGGCAGAAATAATATGCTGTCTGGCGGCATCCTGAAGTTTTGTTCTGGTTAGTTTCACGCAATTTCTCCCTGCTTTTAAAGGGGGGAGGCCGGCTTTTATTCATCAGGCCAGCAAAGAGTATTACCCCAGCCCCTGATTATCTTTACACCCGCTAGAAAATATCTCACCTATGCTGTAATCGCCAATTTTACTGCAGTGGAAGAAATTAAGATGACGTCACAGGTTACCGGGGAAGCTCTGGCTCCTTTCAAGCAGCTGATTCAGGAGATCGGGCAGGCATTTAAAGAGAAGGATATCGGCAGGGCCATGACAAAATTCGTGGATGAAGATGATATTACCAGCTTTGGCTTTTATGCGAACACCAACAGTAAATCAGAGCTGGAACAGCACTGGGTTGACTATTTCAAAGATCATGAATCAACGTTACAAAGTGAAGAGCATTACACGGTATACGTATACGGTGATGCGGCGTGCCTGTGTCTGACCCATAAGGTGGAAAGCGGTGGTGGATCAGAGAAACGACTGACGTTATTTCTGGAAAAGCATAATGGAGGCTGGCTCATTCGCCACCGCCACCACTCTTACGCACCCAAATAATATTGAATAGTTCAGAGTGATGACCTCGCAGGTATCTCAGTAACATCAGTACCAGAGACTCCTCCATTGGTGTGTGTCCTGATCTGCTTCAGCTCTTCTGTTGACAGGGGGGCATAAAAACGGGGGTAGTCCCAGCCAAACCCCCAGCGGAAAGGTGTTGGCCATAATGGGCTGCCGCCCAGACGGACGCCTCCAAGCATCAGCATCCCAATCAGTGGATGCCCTGTTTCACTGACACAGTGTCTCAATGCCTGATCTGAATAAAGCCGTTCTTCTGACGTTCCACCTCGCCAGTAAGCAAAGTCGTGCTCAATGCAACAGTGCAGCCATTCATCCTGTTTGCCAATCTAGCCATCTGGAAAAAGGCTGCAGCCATCACTGACAAAAGGTTTCAACTCGCTGCCAAAAGCAGTCAATGAGATAAGAACGGTAAACGTCAGTGAAAGATGCTTTCTTTTCATCATTCAGCGGAATCTTCTGTATTCGCAGGCAGTTCGGAGCCGGCATAGCGGTCCGGCTCAAGGGTATACATTCTGAATGCAAAGATCGTTGATAAGGTGAAAAGAACAGAACTCACAACACCGGAAACAAACGTGAATACAGGACCAGCAAGTCCTAACAGGTCCAGAAATGATTCAAGCAGCAATAACGGAACGGTGATGGCGACAGGAATAAGGAGTAATCCAGCGACTAATTGCCATTGTTCGTTATGACTGCTTTTCCAACTGGCCAATAATGCTTCATAAGCACTCTTATGGTGAAACAGGCAGTAGAACTCCGCAAAAGCCAGCCGGCCCAAAACAATCAGGCCGGGAATAATCAGCAGCATAAACCCGGTCGCGGTGGCCAGTGATGACAGAATGTAGACAGCCATTAGCGGTAACCAGAACTTCAGTGCCCGCTGGTAGCAGGTTTTAACAAGGAGGTACTCGTCCGTCAGTACTGAAGCCAGAAAGAGGATCAAAGCACCCTGGTAGACTGGTGTCAGCAATAGACCAACGCCTGAGGCTAACCATAAAATAGAATCATTGTCGCCCTGATAAAGTGCATCGCAGATTCCATAGAATATCTCCAGAGGAATAATCAAAGGCAGTATAATGGCACAGATGCTGCGAACATTGCTTTTGAAGAAAAACAGTGACTCTTTCAGAATTTCTATAAATGGTTTCATTATTTTTCAGTTAACTCATTGCTTTAAGCCCAATCCATGGGCACTGATGCCAATCATACAGGTGAGAAGATCTCATCTCATCTGTGAAGTTAATCATTGTTACCATACGTATTCCAGTGGCTGGTGGGGCGCAGCAGGGAGTTCAATTCGAATGCTATCTTCTGGCACAATCTTTCCGCCAGTAATAACAATCCCCATAACACCGGTTTTGCGGATCACCTTGCCATCTTCGTTCCGGCCAATTACAGCCCTTAAAAGCCCTTTCTGAAAAGTATTGATCTGGACACAGGGATTGCGCAAAGCGGTCAGTTCAATAACGACGCTCTCACCAATAGACAGGCGGGTACCGGTTGGCAGGTTGAGCAGGTCGATACCCCGGGTATTGATATTCTCACCCAGCTCTCCGGCCTTAACCGTAAAGCCCTTTTCCAGTAACTCATCAAACAGTTCAGTCTGAATCAGGTGAACCTGTCTCAGGTTGGGGCGCGATGGGTCTTTCTTTGACAGATAGAGATGCTTGATGGTTTTGCCCGCATGGGCATCACCTTCAACGCCCACACCTTCGATCAACGTAATGGATGACTGGTTCTGCTTACTGAAATTGTGTTCTACACAGCGACTGACCGCGGTGACAATAGCTTCCAAAGATGACTGCTCCGTGCTGATCGGTTTATTCTTGATTCATGCCTGAAAAAGCACCGTCAGGCAAAGGATTTACACTCGACAAACAAAAAGTTCGGATTATTCGACAGGTGGTTGTATGACTCTGGCGAAATGTCCTTCATGGCTTCAGCTGGGCAACCTTCGCTCAGTGCCGCTACATAAAGACCCGCGTTGGCGATAGCATTAAACAGCTCAGTCAGGGAGCGTCGGTAAAACTGAACCTGAACCGGATGACCAATGGTGTCCCACTCTTCAATAATCAACTCGCGGGAGAAGTAATTCCCCGATGGAGACACTTCAAAGTCAACGATCGGGTGGTGGGTCGAAAAGAAAAATGAACCACCACCATTGAGTACCCGCCGGGCGTCATTGAAAAGAGGGCTAAGATCCTCAATATAGTGAATGGTCAGTGGGCAGACGACCAGATCATAGGATGAATCCTGTTCATCTGGGAGGCCATGGCTCAAATCAGCAACATATGCAGTGACCTGATCACCAAACTTCTTTTGAACTATCTGCACCATCTCCGGTGAAACATCGCTGGCGGTAACACGGGCCCCTTGACTCAGGAAATGCTCAACATAGGCTCCCGGCCCGCACCCCAGGTCCAGAATCGACTTGCCCTGCAGCTCAGGCAGCATTGCCAGCATCGAAGGGCGTTCAAGCAGTGCATTATAAACATTACTGGTAATCGCCTGTGCGTACTCATTGGCATACTGGCTGTACATAGGAGCGGACATAAAAACACTCGGAAAATGAAAACAGGATATTATCGCCAATGGAAAAAAAGCAGAATCAGGGCAATTACCAGACACGAAATTGGCTGGTTTATGAGCAATAGGATGACAGCAGCGCTGGTAACCGACTCACTGAAGAGGGCTATGTGGAAACGCAGGCCACACGCTGGCTTACTGGTGCATAGCGATAGTGGAAGCCAGTACGTATCAGAACACTACCAGTCATTACTGAATAGCAATACATTTGTCTGTAGTATGAGCCGCAAAGGGAATTGCCGGGATACTGCGGTGGCCGGGAGTTTCTTTTATGCGATGAAAAACAGAACTCATTCATCATGAGGATTTTCAGACCCGGGAAGAGTATTTCCCAATCCAGAAATGAGCTGCGATATAGCTATAAATACCTGTCATTAAGCTCATTTCTGTATTTTAAAATGGAGTAGTTCAGACTTAATCTGACATTTCTTTTCAAAAAAAGAAAAGGGTTACCGATTTAG
>OODV01000330.1 GCA_900299555.1 uncultured Endozoicomonas sp. | reverse complement strand
CGAACATTAAGCTCGAAACCCAGAGCAGCATAGACTGCTTGTAGAGTCGGTAATATAAGAGAATTGGCCAGTTCAGAAGTTACACTGGAAATGCTTTATTAATTTCAGAAATAAACTTCTCAAACGTCCGTAATACCTAAGCTCTAAAGCTGAGCACTTTTGTGCTGTTTGGGGGTAATTATGATCTGGCTGCAGTTGGCCGTCGTGATTCTGTGCATCTTGATTGGTGCACGTATCGGGGGGATCGGTCTTGGTTTGATGGGAGGGGTGGGTCTTGCCATTCTTTCCTTTGTTTTCGGTATTCAGCCGACGTCTCCACCCATTGACGTTATGTTGATGATTCTGGCGGTAGTCTCTGCCGTTGCCTGTATGCAGGCTGCTGGTGGTATGGATTATCTGGTTCAGGTGGCGGAGCGGATTCTCAGAAAGAATCCAAAGCGTATTACCTTCATGGCACCTGCTGTAACTTACGTTTTCACTATGTTTGCAGGTACTGGCCACGTTGCTTATTCAGTGTTGCCGGTTATCGCTGAAGTGGCCCGTCGTACCGGTGTTCGTCCTGAGCGTCCAATGGCGATGTCCGTTATTTCCTCTCAGGTTGCCATTGTTGCCAGCCCGATTGCAGCAGCGACCGTCGCCATGCTGACGGTGATGTCATCAAACTTTGGTGTGACACTGGGGGAAATTCTGGGCGTTACTATTCCTGCGACGGTTATTGGTCTGTTCCTGGCGGCTCTGGTGACCAACAAGCTGGGTAAAGAGCTGAAAGACGATCCAGAATATCAGCGTCGTTTAGAAGATCCTGAGTACCGTCGTAAGATTGAAGAGAGTGTTTCTGTTTCTGTATCAGAACTGAAGCCTGGCGCCAAAACCTCCGTACTGCTGTTCCTGCTGGGTGCGGTGATGGTGGTTGTGATGGGTGCACTGCCTGCGCTTCGTCCTCAGTTTAACGGTTCAGCCATGTCCATGGCTCACACCATCGAAATCATCATGTTGACAGTTGCTGCGCTGACTGTATGGCTGGCGAAAGCGGATGTGACTGAAGCAAGCCGTGGTGATGTGTTTATCGCCGGTGTCCGAGCCATTATTGCGATCTTCGGTATTGCCTGGCTGGGTGACAGCTTCTTTGGTGCCCACGATGCCCTGCTGAAAGGCGGTATTTCCGATATGGTGCAGTCTGCTCCATGGGCATTTGCCATCGCGCTGTTTGTTCTGTCCATCATGATCAACAGTCAGGCGGCGACCACGTCTACACTGATGCCTCTGGGTGTGGCTCTTGGTCTGCCAGTGGCTTCCCTGATCGCTATGTTCCCGGCTGTTAACGGTTACTTCTTTGTACCTAACTACGGTCCAATCATTGCCGCTATCGACTTTGACAGCACAGGCACAACCAAAATTGGTAAGTACGTGTTTAACCACAGCTTTATGATCCCGGGTTTGCTGTCGATTGTATTTTCTGTGATTGCCGGTTTTGTATTCAGTAGCATTTTACTGTAAATGGGAACCTGAATAAGATCCTGAATGGTGTGGAGCGAATTTGAAGCCTTATCCTTGGTTCGCTCCATACCGTTGCGATTAAATTAACGTTTGCCAGTTTTCTTATTCAGGTAGATCAGGCAGTGGTCGGCCTCTGGAGTTTGGGTTGTCCCTATTGTTAACTCCAGAATTCTGAAGTAATGGTTGATCAGAGTTATTATCTTCATCTTACATTAATGATGTGATGTTGATGCTGAAGGGCTGACCTCATCTGGGGTCAAATCCTTGCGCTGAATAGAACCAAATACCAATTCAATACCATTTTTGACCGTTCCATCGATTTTAAAACCGGGTACACCTGTACAGAATTGCTGTATTTGTACATGACCTGCATGCATCACCAAAAATGGCTCCCATTTAGGGTGGATCTGAGAAGCTTGGTCTCCAGCACAAACGCGGCCAGTGCGGTCTTTATCACTCTTGCATCCCACGAATCTGGATATACCCAATAATCTCTGAAGTTTGCGCAGCTTGATTCCAAAAGTTATTTAATCTCTCCCTTTAACATTATTTCGGAGCCATTCAGCAAGCCTACGAATCATTGCCTGGTTATACTGGGTTTCTAACCCAAGAGAATTCATCAACTGATGGATATCTCTGTCCAGCGCTGAGATGAACCTAATCGTATGATGTACATACTTTTCGTCTCTTGTTGCAGCCTCATGAAATTTCTTAGAGGCAGCTTTAAAACTGCTTAACTCTTCGCACCATTATTCGAATCATTCATATATAAATAAAGACTTCTGAACTTCTTGCTGGCAGTTCTTCATAATTTTTGGACAAGCGTCCAGAGCCTTCAAACCAGCTCAAGGTTCTTTCAACGATCCAGTGCTTGGCTTCTTGTACTACAAACTCACCCTGCGGCCGTTTTGTGATTTCAAGCTCTCTTCAGGGAATAAAGCGGTAAAACCACTCTTCAAGGTATCCACGGTAGCCGTAATCCGCCCAAAGTTTTCTAATATTTTTAAAATATTTCTTAAGGTGAGCCAATATAAACTGCTCTGATAGGCTCAGTTCAGCTTAAGTGTTGATACACTCCCCAAAGCCAGTAACGCCGCGAGCTTCTCGTAATTATTGAGTCCCTCGCTACAGCAAGCTTTCAGCGACTTGTGGTAAAACACCAACACTTATCTGGAACTGAGCCGCTCTGATAGATGTAAATGGGGTGGAGGCCTCGGGTTGTTTGGCGATTGTGGTATCTTTTAAAACAGCTGTCTCAGTCATCGCTTCACTTGGGTCAAACCAATAGTTTGCTGCAGAGTGAATCGCCCACTGTGCCACTTTGATCGGGTGGCTGCGAAGAATGCGGGATGTATCACGCAAAGAACGGCGTATATCTTCCATGCCCTTATCCGTTGTATTTTTCACCAATTTATACCAATAAATCGGCGCCAGGTTAGCATCATCTGTGAAAAACTTTTTGGTATGCCTGTCTATTCTGCTTGCTTTATTCGAAGGGGAAATCTGTAGGATAGATACATCGGCTATCTCGTGTTCCAGGCTGGAACCAACATGGCAGTCTCCGGTAGCCTGAACGATATCACCTTCAACCTTTAGATGAAAAATTTCCGTTTTAATTCCTGTTTGTTCCTGCTGTCCATTAAGGCGGTTTAATGCAGAAATAACTCGGCTGTGCGTTATTTCAGGTACGCCTGCAGAGCATTTTGTGAAGAGAACGAGTTTCTGAATGTTTGCCAACAACGTTGAGTCAGTCAGTGTTTCATTAGTAATGTCGCTAACGTTCGGGTTGAGGAAGTGGCCAAAGAAGTTTTGAGCATCAGCGCCACCAAGACTATGCCCGGTAATGGTTAAGTTCACAGCCCGGCCTTGGTAATGTTTAAGAATATTATGCAGTTGCCGGATAATATTCTTCGCAGCTTTTTCCATGGTGTCGAAACCAGCTCCAGATGGTTCCAGGTCACGCATGATTGAGGCATCACGGGGGTTTGTTCCTCTGAAAATAAGCTTTAAATCAACAGGTTTTTCTGTATCGCTATTTTCAGGGTAGAGAATATAGGCATTTAGACCAGAAGGAACATCTTTGACTTTTTGTACGTTATATCGTTGGTTGCCATCAGTATGACCCGGTAGCTCTACCTGGCTCTTTCCATCAAGATTATAGGCCAGTTGATGGGCCAAGTATTCCAGTAACGCAAGGGGTTTATTAATTGCGTATTCTAGCTCTTGTTTAAAAGGTTTGAGCCCTTGTGCAAAAGGTCTGAGATCTTCCCAGTCGTCCATGTAGCAATCATCTATGGCATCTGGTTCACTGACTTCTTGAGCATCTATTATGCAAAAGCTGCCAAAGCTTGAATGGTCAATGAGTTCCGGAAGATGATGTACTATTTTTTCAGGGATAGTTGCTCCACTCAATCGATCTTTCCTTTGAGTGGTGAGCTCCGGATCAGAGGCATATCCTCTGACTCTTTTATGCTTATCATCCAAGCCTGTTTTTCTCTTACTGACAGCTGGATCAAGCGAGTATGGAGTAATTGTTCCAAGTTGGTTGGAGGCCGCATTATCAACACCACTGAATACGTTAGTTTGTTGGTTCGCTAAACCAAAGTCTGAACCAGCAGGGCTCAATAATGGGCTGGTATCACTACAGCTATATTCCGTATCAGACAAAGGGTCATAGTTTAGTTTATCCAGGCTGAAAGCCCTTCGATCATGAGAGTGTGCTTTTTCTCTAAAGGCTGGCAATGAATGGCTTTGCCCTGTTGCGGTATATACGCCTGATACCAATTCTGATTCAGGTAATGAGTAAGTATCATCATTAGTTAGCGTGTGTCTTTCTATTGTTTTTGCTGCTTTGCTTTCATATATATCAGCTTGTTCATCAGCCTGGGTCTGGTTTACAGGTACAGGTGGTTTACCAATGTCCGTTTTAGAATCAGTGAGGGTAGAAAGCACGCCTGCAACAGGCTGCTTGCTCTCACAAAGCTCTGGAACATTGGGTTGCATTGCGTCGGGCAGCTCAAACTCAGGTATTGGATCAATAGTTTCAAAAGTGACATTAAGGGGCTGCTCAAGCGCCATTGCTGGCCCCGGAGAAGCAGACATTTCATCAAATGGGGCTGAGTGAGTTGTAGCCTGTTCAGCAACAATGGCATTTATGACATCGGGTAGTTGATGGTCAGGAATTTCTTCAACGGTTTCAGCTGTTACATTGAGGGTTTGCTCATGTGCAAGCGAAGGTGACTGAGCGGGAACCGTTTTGTCAGATAGAATTGGAGCCGGTTCTGCGATGTTGTCCTTTGGAGCTTTAAACATGTGACTGATATGAGCTTCTTCAACGGACAATAGCCGCTTTTCTATTGGGGAGGAAGCTCTCGTTGGATCTTCCTGTTTTGAGGATACATGAGACGATGATTCTGTTTTATCAAGAACGTTAGAATCAGGAATTTTGTGCTCATCAGAATGAATGCTAGTTGACTGGCTATTGTCGAATGCTTTCATTTCCGCAGAGTCAGGCTTAATAGAAACATGGGTAATCAGTTTATGGGGCCACTGTCGCCCGACTACTCTGTCAGGAGTAACGATCATTGGTGATAAAGAAGAGGTATGAAGCAGCTCCAATGATTTATCAGTTAGGCTGAACATTTCTTCATTATGTTGCGCTTCTGGAATGAGCGACCTGCTTTCTGGTTGGCTTTTGCTCAGTATTTCTTCAAGGTTGCCAACCACTCCATGAATGATTGCTTCTGCTTCAAGGGCCTGTAACTCTTGATGTGTTCCTCGTTTTTCAATGCTCATCATTGGGTGACTGGAGACTGGTAATGCTTCCTCAGATGAACCCTTGTAATTCATACCTTGTTTGCTAACTGGGAGCTCTGTGTTATCTGTTACCTTGACTGGTTCAAGTTTGCTTAATAATGGCTGAGAATGAGCTTTTTCCGGCTGCTCGGGTTGACTGTCGTATGCAAAAAATTCAACTGAGGATTCCGTTGAGGTCTCTGGTATAGAAGTAAATAAATGAGAGTCAGAAGCCGTTTGTAACAGGTGTTCGGTAGCATCAATTTCCGTAATCTTGCCCGGTTCATCAACTGTACTGGCACCTTCTAATGCGAACAGCTTTTCTAAATGCAGTGCTGATAACTGGTTTTTGTCGATAGTCAGGTCACAGGTTCCGCTTTTATGCAACTGAGCATCAAGCATGGCAAAAACTTCAAGTGTTACCTGACGTTTTATTGTAATGGCGGTTGAGGATGATGGATTATCCTGATTAATTAATATAGTGACTTTTAAATGACGATGAGTCTTCGCCGGAACAGCCAATGCTGAACTGAAATGTTCTCTGGTGGCAGTCGGCATTAAGCCTTCTTCAATCTTAAGCAAACAGGCTGGTGGTCTGATGGAGTCCTGGTCAGGATTGTTAGGTGTAAGACGCAGTTGAAGCCTACTACCTATATCTGTGGCTTGTATATTGAAATAAAGGGCTTTACAGTCTGCTAAATGGCTTAAGTCGTTTATATTATGCTCTATCAGTGCAACTTGTCGTTCAGATGCTCTAACCAGAGCGTTGGAAGTTCTGCTTTCTGTTACAGGCTTTTCAGAGAGGACGGTGGGGCTATCTGAAACGTATGCAGGCACTCTTTTTCCTGTCTGTTGATCAGGTGCTGAGAGAGTGTGAGTATCAGTGCTTAGAAAAGCGACTTTAGCCTTTTTTTCCGAGGTATCGGAAATCGCTTTTTTCACTGACTGTTTTTGAAGAGTTAGCGGCTTACTTAATCTGGCTGAACTATTTTTGCGAGTTACTTCTTGTCGAGGCTCGTCGGACAGAAGAGGTGCTTTTCTGGTAATACTTTCCGGCTCTTCTTTTTGGGCAGTAGGGCTTTTGTTTTTGCCAGATATTATTTTATTCAGGAATTGTTTTATTAGTTCAGGGTCACCCGCTCTGCGGCTGTTGGAACCCAACCTCAGTGATGCTGGTGTTTTATAGAGTGGTAACTCTGTTTGTGGTGAAACTTTTAGTTTGCGCTTAACCGTTTGTTTCTTTTCAGTTTGAAGGCCATTATTTTCTGCTTTTCTGGAAGCTTCTGGAGCCGTACCGTCTAATGGCACCATGGATAACGAAGTTTGAGTTGTTGGTGCCGTTTGTACCACTTTATTTGGCAGGCCAGAAGAGAAGCTCCGCTCACTTTGTGATGATGTACTTTGTAGATCAAAAGCTGAATCACCAGTAAGTGAGGCTTCATCAGAAATTGAATCAGCAGTTTCTGCTAAGTTTGAGGTCGCTGTTTCCAGTAGCAGGCTTTCTAAAATTGCATCCGCTATAGCTACTTCAAATGGGTTGCCCGTCTTTACGTCACTGGTATCTCCGCTTTTTATACTTTTGATATTTGCCTGATGAGATATTGCTGGCTGGTTGATTTCTCGAAAATATGGTCGTACAGGTTCTGGCAATGAGTCACTATGAGGTGGCATCCAGGTAGTTGTAGCAGCAGATCCAGAGATCTGAGGATTGTTATTAGAATTTGCTTGTGAGCGTTGGCTGTCAGGAAGATCATCGACTTGCGCCGGTAAAGAGCGTTGATCTAATGGTGGTTTTTGGTTGGAAGCTGCAGTGGGATGAGGCTTCTGATTGGGTAAGGGGAAGCTTGGAAACTCTTGTTTTTTCCTGCTGGCAGCAGGTGTTCTATATGTTTGGTTCGGATAAGAAGGGCTTGGGGAGCTACCAGAAATGTTTTGCAGAGGGTTCTGCTTTATAAAAGGAAGCACGCTGCCTGCTGGCATTGCTTTAGCTTTTCGATCAGCCAGTGTTTTACAAAAAATCGCGGCTGAAGTAATAGTACCTGCGACAAAATAGCTTGCGGTTGCCAAACCAAAGGCTAGGCCCAGGGGGAGAAACAAGGAGGTCAGTAAAGTTAACAGCCCTGCAAGTAGAAATGGGAGGGTTGCAATAAGTGCGACCTTCACTTCTCTTCCCGAGAAGTGGGTAATTCCTTTCTCTTTTGCTGGACGAGTAGGATCCAATGGCTCCAGCTTTGCGAGCTGTTGCTCTAAGGGTATCGATTGTACCGAGCTTTGGCCATTCATCGCATAACATCCCTATATATGACTTATTGATATTTACTTCAGATATAAGAGCCATCCAGTGTCTTGATCCTTATGAATTTGACATTATGGTTCTATATTTGTTCAACGGTCCGATTTTGCTCAAAATCGGAAGAAATGATGATGTGGATAGAAACTGAGGGTGACAGCCTGTAATTGTTGTCGATAAAGACGGTTTGGGAATATAAAAAACTTTTTGGTTCAAGTGGTTAGTTAGAAATTGTATGCTTGGTTTGGAACTATTAATAGGTATTGTCCCGAGCGTTAAGCGATATATTTATATATAAAAACGATCTACATATTGAATTTATTATTCTTTTTTTACTGATAGTATTTCATTTAGAGCACAACAATAACTTCGCTTTGGGTCGAAATGCATGTCGGATCAACACTTCAATCATTTAAAACAGCTGGAAGCGGAAAGCATCCACATCATCCGGGAAGTGGCTGCCGAGTTTGAAAACCCTGTCATGCTGTACTCCGTCGGCAAAGATTCAGCAGTGATGCTGCATCTGGCCATGAAGGCTTTTTACCCCGGTAAACCTCCCTTTCCCTTATTGCATGTGGATACCACCTGGAAGTTCCGGGAGATGATTGAGTTTCGAGACCAGCGGGTGAAAGACCTGGGGCTTGAGCTGCTGGTCCACACGAACCCCGAGGGATTGGAAAAGGGCGTGGGGCCATTTACCCATGGCAGTGCTAAACACACTGATGTGATGAAGACTCAGGCGCTTAAGCAGGCGCTCGATAAATATGGATTTGATGCGGCTTTTGGTGGTGCCCGCAGGGACGAAGAGAAGTCCCGTGCTAAAGAGCGCGTTTATTCTTTCCGGGATAAAAACCATCGCTGGGATCCAAAGAATCAGCGACCCGAACTCTGGAATATCTATAACAGCCAGGTAGAGAAAGGGGAGAGTATTCGGGTATTTCCCCTGTCTAACTGGACAGAACTGGATATCTGGCAATACATCCATCTGGAAGAGATCCCGATTGTACCGCTTTATCTCTCTAAAGAGCGTCCGGTTGTGGAGCGTGATGGCAACCTGATTATGGTGGACGATGATCGGATTCCGCTGAATCCCGGTGAGGAGCCTCAGATGCGCAAGGTGCGCTTCAGAACGCTTGGGTGCTACCCATTAACCGGGGCCGTAGAGTCTGACGCAGATACATTGACCGATGTTATTCAGGAAATGCTCCTGACCAGAACCTCAGAGCGGCAGGGCCGGGTGATTGACCACGACAGTGCTGGCTCCATGGAAAAGAAAAAGCAGGAAGGGTATTTCTGATGTCACACCAATCTGAACTTATTGCTACGGATATCGAAGAGTACCTGAGTCGCCACGAACGCAAAGAGATGCTTAGGTTTCTGACCTGCGGCAGTGTAGATGATGGTAAAAGCACCCTGATTGGACGTCTTTTGCACGACACCAGCATGATTTATGAAGATCAGCTGGCGGCGGTAGAAAACGACAGTAAACGTGTAGGAACCCAGGGGGAAAAGCTGGATCTGGCTCTGCTGGTGGATGGCTTACAGGCAGAGCGTGAGCAGGGCATTACCATTGATGTGGCCTACCGCTATTTCTCAACAGAAAAGCGTAAATACATTATTGCCGATACGCCCGGACATGAGCAGTACACGCGAAATATGGCAACCGGTGCCTCCACCTGTGATCTGGCGATTATCCTGATTGATGCCCGACAGGGCGTACTGACGCAGACTCGTCGGCATACCTACATTGCCAGTTTGCTGGGTATAAAACACATTGTTGTGGCCATTAATAAAATGGATCTGGTGGATTTCAGTAAAGAGCGCTTTGACGAGATTCGTAACCAGTACCTCGACTTTGCAGAGCCACTGACATTGGGTGATGTGCAGTTTGTACCTATTTCCGCGCTGGAAGGCGATAATGTTGTCAACAGAAGCAGCCGCATCTCGTGGTATCGTGACAATACATTGATGGAGGTTCTGGAGAATGTGGAAATTGCCCGTGATCGGAACCTGGATGATTTCCGCTTCCCTGTGCAGTATGTAAATCGCCCTAATCTTGATTTTCGAGGTTTCTCAGGAACGCTGGCCTCAGGCACCATTAAGCTGGGAGAGTCGATCAAGGTATTACCGTCAGGTCAGGTCAGTACCATTGAGCGAATCGTAACCTGGGACGGTGACTTACCGGAAGCTCATGCCGGGCAGGCCGTTACCCTGACTCTGACTGATGAGATAGATATCAGCCGTGGTGATATGCTGGTTCACAGCGATAGTAGCGCTGTGGTTTCGGCTGATGTGGATGTGGATCTGGTCTGGATGGCGGAACAGCCAATGACACTGGGTAAACAGTATCAGCTCAAGTTCCCGGCTGGACAAGTTTCAGGGAGTTTTGTGAGTATTGAGCACCGAGTCGATATCAACTCTCTTGATCATCATCCAGCGGACCAGCTGGCATTGAATGAAATAGCCTTGTCTCATTTGCGGCTAACCAAGCCTGTCCCGGTGGATAATTATCAGCGCAATCGTCAAACCGGTGCGTTTATTGTTATCGACCGGCTGACAAATGCAACGGTTGCTGCTGGTATGGTACGCAGGGGTAATGAGCGCAAAGGCGAGTTCGACTCTGTATCCAGAGTACACCGGCAACAGCGGCTGGGTCAAAAGGGTGGTGTATTTAAAGTCGCCAAACAGCAGGCCGAGTTTATTGAACGACAGTTGTTTGATCGTGGTTACTATCCATTTGTCATTAATGATGATGAGCAATGCACATTGAAGGCTGAGGTTTTAGCAAAGGCTGAAGTGGCTGTTCTGATTGCGGCAGAGGAGTCTACTGTTGAACGAACAACTGCAGACTCAGTGGTTGATAAAATTGTCGCTTCATTAACTGTTTCTGAATAGTTCTCTAATCGAGCAGGCCTTCACAGAAACTCTTCCCCAAAAGCGACTATAGTTGTTGGTATCAGAAATACAGCGTCCCTGGCCGGGGCGCTGCTTTGTTCCAGACCGAGTCGCTGAATCCAATGCATCTTCCTGCTCAAAGTGTTGTTCATGTCTTGCTGATTCTGACACTGGTGAGTTGCTGGTGTCTGCCCCGATATACGACCTGGCTATTAGCTGCTATCTCTTTTGCGGTTGGCTACGGGCTGGATGTCATTACTTTCGAAGCTCTGCCACTGATTATTATCATGATGGTTTCGGCATGGCGACTGTCTATGGTTCAGGCGGTATGGTTTCGCTGGTTATTTACGGGTTTTCTGTTTCTAGCCGCAGCGGTTTTACTCGAAAAACATTTTGCTCCCGGGTTTCATAATGTGCTGGTCTGGAATGATGAGCCAGTCAAAGTAGGGTCAACTCCGTTTACTCTTTATCTGAATGCGGATAAACCATGGCCTGCTCTGGCGGTGTTGCTATTCTTTATGAACTCTAAGCAGCCTATCGCGTTTTCTCTGTTACAGACTGGACGACAATGGCATCAGGCATCAAGCCTTGCGTTATTGCCTATCAGCTTAATGCTGGTGGTGGTGATTGGGCTGGCACTTTCTACTGGATTTATCCGCTGGCAGCCAGCCTGGCCAGAAATTGCCTGGTTATTTCTGCTTAATAATCTGCTGATTACATCGCTTGCGGAAGGTGCGCTCCTCCGAGGTTTTTTACAAAGCATGCTGATCCGTCACTTGGGTGGTTATGGCTGGGGAACAGCGGTAGCCATTGTTCTACCAGCACTTATACACAGTATTGCTCACTACCCAGCAAGTCTGCCCTATATGGGGCTGGTGTTTGTTGCCAGTGCTTTTTATGGCTGGATTTATCAGAGATCAAAGTCTTTAGAAATGGCCGTGCTGGGGCAATGGTTGCTGAATAGCTGCCATTTTCTGTTTTTTTCTTACCCCTCAACAGTACCCTGAAAAAGAGCCTTTATAAACCTTGCTGAAAAATATAGTGGCGATAATACGTACAAATGCCTGTTCAATGGGATGCCTCACTGATCCACTATTAGTTCAATCATCTACAATAATCAGGTTGTTGGCAGAAAAGCCATACTGGGTAGTCTCTAAGCCTTTGATTTAACTGCACACATGCGTAGACATTTGTGGATTAACAGTTGGCTCTGGTAATGCTTTGAATGGAGAGTCCTCATTCAATTATCAGGAATGCGTAACCTGTTATGTGGAATATTTAAAGGCCAGGCGTTAGAAATACTGAAAACAGGAGCTGAAATGAAGGCCGATTTTTATGAAGGGCTGCGCAGGCAGCTGGATGAGCTGAAGCAGGAAGGGCTTTATAAGAGTGAGCGGGTGATCAGCTCCCAGCAGCAGGCTGAAATCAAGGTGCTCTCTAATGGCAAGAGCGGTGAAGAGGTGCTTAACTTCTGTGCCAATAACTACCTTGGTTTGGCCAATGCACCAGAGCTGATTGAAGCGGGTAAGCAGGGGCTGGATCAGTATGGCTATGGTATGGCCTCTGTTCGTTTTATCTGCGGCACCCAGACCGTTCATAAAGATCTGGAAGCCCGTATCTCCGATTTTTTGGGTATGGAAGACACCATTCTTTACCCTTCCTGCTTTGATGCCAATGGCGGCCTTTTTGAAACCATTCTGGGGCCTGATGATGCCATTATCAGTGATTCCCTGAACCATGCCAGTATTATTGATGGCGTCCGTTTGTCCAAAGCCAAGCGTTTCCGTTATGCCAATAACGATATGGCCGATCTGGAAGCGCAGTTGCAGGCTGCTGATGCGGCAGGCGCCAAAACCAAACTGATTGCCACCGATGGCGTTTTCTCAATGGATGGTGTTATTGCCAACCTCAAGGGAATCTGCGACCTGGCGGATAAATACGGCGCCCTGGTCATGGTTGATGATTGCCATGCTACTGGTTTTATTGGTGAAAAAGGTGCAGGAACACCTGAGTTCTGCGGTGTGATGGGGCGTGTGGATATTCTTACCGGAACCTTGGGTAAAGCACTGGGTGGTGCGTCTGGTGGTTATACCTCGGGTAAGAGGGAAGTCATTGACTGGTTGCGTAACCGTTCACGTCCTTACCTGTTCTCTAATACTCTGGCTCCCAGTATTGCCGCCGCTTCTATCAAGGTATTTGATATGCTGGCCTCAGGCGGTGAACTTCGCCAGAAAGTGCGTGACAATGCAGAATACTTCCGTTCAGAAATGACCAGGCTTGGATTTACCCTGGCCGGTGCTGATCACCCTATTGTTCCAGTGATGCTGGGCGATGCTTCTCTTGCCGGGAAGTTTGCTGATCGTATGCTGGAAGAGGGCATCTATGTGGTTGGTTTCTCTTTCCCTGTGGTACCTAAAGGACAGGCAAGAATTCGTACTCAGATGTCTGCAGCCCATAGCAGAGAGCATCTGAAAAAAGCGATTGCCGCCTTCGCTAAGGTTGGCCGAGAACTTGGCGTAATCAACTGATATTACTAAAAGAAGGCTTGCTACTCTGAATAGTGAGCCCATTGAGAAAACTTAAACTGTGAAGACATTAGCCAAAAGTAAAGCAGAACCCGGAATCTGGATGGAAGACCATCCTAAGCCAGAAGTGGGTTACAACGATGTACTGATCAAGATTCGCAAGACCGCTATTTGCGGTACTGATATGCATATCTACCACTGGGATGAATGGTCACAAAAGACCATTCCTGTGGGCATGCACGTTGGGCATGAGTTTGTCGGTGAAATCGTAGATATGGGAGAAGGCGTTCGCGGCTTTAATATTGGCCAGCGAGTATCCGGTGAAGGACATATCACCTGCGGTCATTGTCGTAACTGCCGTGCCGGTCGTCGTCATCTCTGTAACTTTACTGTGGGTGTGGGGGTTAACCGCGATGGAGCCTTTGCCGAATACCTGGTGATTCCTGCGGTGAATGCTTTCCCTATTCCGGATGACATCAGTGATGAGCTGGCTTCGATTTTCGATCCGTTTGGTAATGCCGTACACACCGCGCTCTCTTTTGATCTGGTGGGTGAGGATGTCCTGATTACTGGTGCTGGCCCTATTGGTATTATGGCAGTAGCGATCTGTAAGCATGTGGGGGCCCGTAACGTTGTTATCACCGATGTAAATGAATATCGACTGGATCTTGCCCTTAAGATGGGGGCCAGCCGTGCGGTCAACGTTGCCAAAACAGAGCTGAAAGATGTGATGGCTGAACTGGGCATGGTTGAAGGCTTTGACGTAGGCCTTGAAATGTCCGGCAATGGTCGTGCATTTGAACAGATGCTGGAAAATATTAACCATGGCGGCAAAGTTGCACTGCTGGGAATTCCAGCCAGTGACACGGTGATTGACTGGAATCAGGTCATCTTCAAAGGTCTGGTTATCAAAGGTATCTATGGCCGCGAGATGTTTGAGACCTGGTACAAGATGACCAGCATGCTGCAATCTGGCCTTGATATCTCTCCGGTTATTACCCACCGTTTTCCGATTGATGATTTTGAGAAAGGATTTGAGATCATGGGGTCCGGGCAGTCTGGAAAAGTGATTCTGGACTGGAGTTAAAACAAACTCCTGTATCAAAAAAGCCAGCGTATGCTGGCTTTTTTGTTTGGCTCTTTTGAAAAGTGAGTGGGTAACGCTGTATTCTTAATCCAATACTCTGCATGACATCACAGGCCTGAAGACACTCATGGAAGAATTGTTTCAGAATGCCCTTGGAATCAGTTATCCCTGGTACATTGAGTCAATTGAGTTCAATACTGAACAATCCAGATTGGATATTTTTCTTAACTTTCAGCGAGGGGCAACCTTCAAAGATAACAGTGAGGATGATCCTTCTGGCAAGGAGTACCCAGCATACGATACCTTTCAGAAAGAATGGCGGCATATGAACTTCTTTCAACATGAATGTTATCTTCATGCACGCGTACCAAGGATCGAGCGGGATGATGGGAAGTTCCGCCTGATCCCTCCTCCCTGGAGTGGCAAACTCAAAGGGCTCACAC
>OODV01000334.1 GCA_900299555.1 uncultured Endozoicomonas sp. | reverse complement strand
CCCATTAGAAAACCCCGACAGAGTAATCTGTCGGGGTTTTTGCTATGTGTGGTAAAAAATTACAGGAAGGGAAATGAGATCATGGTAAACATTTTGAAGATATCCATAATCAGGTAAACAAATATTACTCAATTAGAATTCTTGATCTCAAAGTTGGCAACAAGATTACAGGAAGTGTGTAGAGGCAGCGCATATTAGTTATTCTGGATGAGTGCGCGCAGAGTATGTTGTGGATCTAAATGAAGCTTTTTCTTTCGGGAGAAAAACGGATGGAAAATCGGAAATATTTTTATGGGATTCATAAAAAATTTAATAGACCTTGTTTGAATATATTGGTGGATAAATAGCCTGAACTTATCGGTTAAACTATCATAGTTGTCTGTATTCAAAACCTTATAATTATTTCTAATTGGGATTAAAGTGCTTAAAGAAAGTCACTTGGAAACCAATTAGCCGTATTTCTTAACCTATTAAGCAGTCACTATGAATCATGTCCATTAGGACGGTAAACTCTGTTAGTTTTATTGCTCTGATTCTGATTCCGCTGGTGCTATTGGTAACGGTCAATTTAGTCATTAGATTCTTGCCAATGACAGTAGCTACAGAAGAACAGGTTGTGCGTTTAGGCGTTCTTAATTTAGGATCAGCTTCTGTCCTCCATCTTGGTCATGATCATGGTATTTTTCAGGGGTATGGGATAAGCCTTGAGGTGATCACTTTTGAAACAGCTCAGCAAGTTGCGATTGCTGTAGCATCAGGTCAGGTGGATATTGGTGTGGCAGGTATAACTGCCGGGCTATACAATCTTGCCGGTCAGAATAAATTGAAGGTCATTGCTGGCAGTATTCGTGAGAGAGAAGGTTGGCCTGCTAACGCATATTTAATTTCCAATAAGCTTTGGCATAGTGGCGTTCGCCATCCCTCAGAATTGAAAAACGTCAGTTTTGGAGTTACGGATGTTGGCTCGACTCCTCATTACATGATGGCTATGCTTTCTGAGAAATATAATCTGGGCTTATTAAAAGAGAAACGGCTGGTACCTCTTGGTTCAATTGTTGCTATGAAATCAGCTCTTGCCAGTGGCAGAATCGACAGTGTTGTTCTACCGGAATATATTGCTCATGAATTAGAAGGTTCAGGTCAGGGTCATATCATTGGTTATGTTGGCGATGAAACTCCTTGGCAGGTAGCCGGTATATTTGCTTCCAGTAGAATATTAAAAAGCCAAAGAGTAATTGTTAAAAAGTTTCTGGCTGCATCATTGGACTCTGCAAGGCTTTATCGAAAGTATTTTATTGATGAGAATCACGATGATTCTAGTGATTTTGAAAATGAGAAAGTTAAGAGTGCTATTACAATTGGCAAGTTTATCAAGCCGGCTTTAAATGCAGAAGAAGTGATACGATATCCTGTGTATATTGATGCAAATGGTGAGCTGGATACAGAGAGTATAAGAAAGCAGATAAAATGGTATCAGGATAATAATATGGTTAAAAAAGGGATTAATCTTCTGAACGTAATCGATGATGAATTAATAAAGCCCCTTCAGAAAGGCTAGTAGTGGTTGTGTTGGAATTTCGTGATGTTACCTTCAGCTATTCTGATGCTGAGATTATAAAAAAACTGAGCCTGAACTTTGTGAATAATAGAGTAACGGCCATCGTCGGTCCTTCTGGGTGTGGGAAAAGTACGATTTTTAAACTGATCTCAGGATTGATTAAACCATCCTCAGGGGGGATCAAGACTGATTTTTATAGAGATGCTATCAGCTATGTTTTCCAGGATTACCGGCTTCTCCCATGGTTCAATGTTTATGGAAATATAGCAGTAGGGTTAGCCAGATCTGGAGGCAGTCGTTCAGATAAAGATGGGCTTATTAACTCTGCCCTTTGTCTAGTCAATATGAGCTCTTGCTCCGCAATGTATCCCTTTCAGCTATCCGGTGGAATGCAGCAAAGAGTAGGCCTGGCAAGGGCGCTTGTTTCAAAGCCTGAGTTGCTGTTGATGGATGAGCCATTTTCTGCTGTCGACGGGCAAACTCGCCAGCTACTAGTTGAAGAGTTCAAACAGTTAAAAGATGAGCTATCGATGACTACTCTGATAGCCACTCATCAATTTCAAGATGTTATTGATCTGGCGGATCAGGTTGTGCTTCTGAGCTCAAGCCCGGCAACCTGTCTTAAAGTCATCAACGTTCAGTCATATATAGAACACTCAGGAGAGAAGGCCCTTTGCGATGAGATGTGGAAAACCCTGAAGAGTCATGTTGATCGACATTTAAGCATGTCACAGCGTAGTCGATTCAGAGTTTGATTTTCATGGCTAAAAATGCGCTTTTATCATTATTAAGTATCATGGCTGGCTGTGTGGTATGGGAAATTGCGATTTATCTATCAAGCGGCAATCTCTTACCTGGCCCATGTGCTGTTATGAGAGCGCTTGTTGAGCTTTTGGTTTCTGCAGACTTTTCCCGACATGTTTGCTGTTCACTTATTATTTTCTTTTCTGGCTGGTTTGTCGGTATTTTTTGTGGAGCAATCACAGGAATATTTCTGGGCTTTTTTGAGTACGCCTATCGATTGGGGTTGCCATGGATTGCACTACTGTTTCCCATACCCAAAATTGCGCTGTTACCTGTATTTATTATTTTGCTGGGGGTTGGAGAAGGTGCACGTATAGCTACCATTGCTTCAGGTGTTTTTTTTCCTGCAGCATTTTGTATGCTTCAAGGGGTTCGTTCTGTGCCGCCAAAACTGATTGAGATGGGAGCGGTGTTTGGGCTGACGAGAGCACAGCAATTATACAAAATAGTGATACCAAGCGCTTTGCCTGCTCTTTTTCTTGCCTGCCGGCTGACAACAGCCATTGCTTTAATATTGCTGGTGTCTGCAGAAATGATTGGTGCCAACTATGGTATTGGTGCCTTTATTCTGGGAGCCGGGTCAATGGCATTGATGGATCACATGCTGGCAGGCGTATTGGTTTTATCTCTGTTTGGTCTAATACTGTTTGGTCTATGGGCTGTTCTTGAAAAGAAAGTACTCTATTGGCAGGAATAAACGTCAATAGGTTCTATGATTTTTTCTGTAGCGCTGCATCATAAGATTCAATAGTTTCAGCTGCTTTAATTATCTGCTGCTTTAGCCATACCAAGCTGGGATCTTTATCTCTAAGTGGGTGCCAGGCCAGCAGATGACGGTAAGTCAGTTCACTGCTGGCGATTGGGTAGTAAATAAAGCCAAACTGTTGTTCATAATATCGGGCAATGGCGGAAGGCAGGGCGGTTACCAGTCCAAGCTTTTCCATAAGTACAGGAACAGCGACAAAGCCGGATGTCTTAATGGCAATATTTCGTTCAATGCCTTGCTGCTGACACCATTCATCCATAAGCGCCTGTGAATGACCCCAGGTTGATGGGTAGATAAAGTTTAAGAGCTTCATGTTATCAGCAGTAATCATTTCCTGGACATTATCTATGGGCTTAGGCGCTATCACAACGAGCTGTTCGGTAATAATACTGGTGGCTCTTAATGATTTTGCCAGTCGCCCCAGTGTTTCAAAACCAATAACGAGATCAATTGCTCCAGATTCCAGTTCCCTGGAGTAATCCGTTGCTTTAAGTCCTTCTATCTCAATCTTTATATCAGGGGTCAGCTGGGCTATTCGCTCCATGAGAACTGGCAATAAGACCAGTTCGATATAGTCCCCACCGGCAAGGCGAAACTTTGCTTTGCTCTGGGAAGGTTCAAAAATCGGAGTGCTGTTAATACTCTGTTCCAGCAGGAGCATTGCCTGTCGAACCAGTGGTGAGATCAGTTTGGCTTGCTCGGTTGGAGCCATGCCACCATATACCGGTATGAAAAGGTCATCATTAAACTGTCGTCTAAGTCGAGAAAGTGCATGACTTATTGTCGACTGTGAGAGGTGCAGCTTCTGCGCAACCCGGCTGACGCTACCTTCTAGCATCAACAGGTCGAAAACTCGCAATAAATTCAGATCAATACGGTTCAGATCGCTCATGGTGCGGACAAACTTACTGCAGTTATCTCATTGAATGTGAGGTATCGATACGACGCATGGCTGGATGATGAGGTTTCATTGTATCAATAGATCTCCGTTGCATAAAATTCGCGCAATTTTGGCTTCAGACATTTGTGCGAGATATTTACATGTTAAGAAATTATACCAATCGCTTTTTCTAAATCCTTTAGCTGATGCCAGCTATGCTCAGACATCATTATCAAGCGTTTTATCTGGAACAGATGTCTCGTCGACCACAGCTACCCG
>OODV01000324.1 GCA_900299555.1 uncultured Endozoicomonas sp. | reverse complement strand
AAAAACATGAACATATTTTGACCATTCTGGCGTATTTATAGCCCTACTGCCCCCCTTGAATGATGCAAAATCGTACAGGCTTGCGTACAAAACCGGTTTTTGGATATGAGCAGGAGGGAGTGTCACCAATTAACGTCGTCAATCGCTTGATTTTGGTTAATATTTAGACAAAGCAAAGCATGAATGAGAACAAACCCTGCCTGATCAGCTGTACAAAAAATGTTCATGTTTTTGCCCTGGATACTCTACCCGTCTATAGCCAGTTTTTTACCGATATGGGGCTATTTTCTCTGGCTGTATCTGTTTGTATGTTGCTTTCGGCGCATTGGTTAAACCGAATGATAACGGATTAAAAGTATCTCTGAGAGCCTGCCGGTCTTAGCCGATCGTAGTGACAAAAAAGTTAGGTTTGAATCAGATTTTATTCTGATTTGAAGCGAGTGGTGGCTCTATTCAACAAAAAAATAGCTTAAAAAATGGGCAAGTCAGGCTTTTCTGTACGACTGCATGGATGCAGACGCTGGTGCAACGCAAGGAGCAGTTGCCAGTAGGTCAGTGGTAAGTCCGACAGACTCCCGGGGTTTACAATGATGAAAATGAGCTACTCTGGGAGAGTCTTAATGTATTGTGAGGTGAATGCTTATGCCGTTTGTTTCTGTGAAGACGGTCAAGGGGCTGTTTAATGAAATCCAGAAGCAGGAAGTGATGGATGGCATTTCTGATCTGCTAGTGAAAGTCGCTGCAGGTGGTGAAGATCGTTTTCAGCAGGCGGTCTGGGTAGTTATAGAAGAACAGGAGCCCGGAAACTGGAGTCTTGGGGATAATAGTCCGGAGTTGGAAGCTTCAAGGCAAAAGCGTGGTACTGGAAAGTCCTGAAATTGGTGATGGTGCTGTTGTCAATTACGAGGTGTGACTGGCAATCAGCTGGAGTAGTTCAGACTTAATCTGACATTTCTTTTCAAAAAAAGAAAAGGGTTACCGATTTAG
>OODV01000344.1 GCA_900299555.1 uncultured Endozoicomonas sp. | reverse complement strand
CGGGTAGCTGTGGTCGACGAGACATCTGTTCCAGATAAAACGCTTGATAATGATGTCTGAGCATAGCTGGCATCAGCTAAAGGATTTAGAAAAAGCGATTGGTATTACTTGTTGCAATGGAGTGATGTATGCAACGGGAACAGTGGGCCTCACGCACCGGGTTTATTCTCGCCGCTGTAGGCTCTGCAATTGGTCTTGGTAATATCTGGCGTTTCCCCTACATGACCTATGAAAATGGCGGGGGCGCCTTCCTTATTCCTTATTTCTTCGCCATGCTGACGGCTGGTATTCCATTTATGATTCTGGAGTTCGGTCTGGGGCAGAAACTGCGCAGCTCAGCACCAAGAGCATTCGCCAAACTGCACAGTAAAATGGAGTACCTGGGGTGGTTTCAGGTATTGGTGGCGGCGATTATTGCCTGCTACTACGTAGCAGTCATTGGCTGGAGTATCTCTTATCTTGGTTTCTCCTTTACCCAGAGCTGGGGAGCCGATGCCAACGCATTTTTCTTTGGAGAGTATCTTCAGCTGGGGGGCGATAACAGTCCTTCTGCCCTTGGTTCACTGCAATGGCACATTGTTGCACCGATCCTCCTGGCCTGGGCGGTAAGTTTCTACGCTACTTTTACCGGAGTTCGAACCGGGATTGAACGACTGGGCAAAATTATGATGCCTTTGTTGTTTATCATGGTGGTTGTACTGACTCTGCGGGTTTTGATGCTTCCGGGTGCAGCTGATGGCGTTAACTGGATGTTCAAACCTGACTTCTCGGCATTGCTGAACCCCAAAGTGTGGTCTGCAGCTTATGGGCAGATCTTTTTCACTCTGAGTGTTGGCTTTGCCATTATGATTGCGTACTCCAGTTATCTGCCTGAAAAGTCGGATATTAATAATAATGCAATCATGACCGTCTTTATTAACTGCGGCTTTTCCATGATGGCTGGCGTTATGATTTTCGCTGTGCTGGGCTATATGGCTGGGCAACAGGGTGTATCGCTGACTGAAGTTGTCAGCTCAGGTGTTGGGCTTGCCTTTGTCACCATTCCAACAGCGATCAATCTGCTGCCTATGCCCTGGTTGCTTGGCCCCATGTTTTTTATTGCTCTGGTTGTTGCCGGCATGAGTTCTCATATCTCCATTATGGAAGCCATTGTCTCTTCAGCTATGGATAAGCTGGGCTGGACACGTCGTAGAACGGCTGCAGTCATCTGTGGTGCCGGTGCGCTGATCTCTATGGCTTATGCGACGAATGGCGGATTGTTACTGCTGGATATAGTTGATTACTACATTAATAACATTGCGTTACTGGGAAGCTGCCTGATCGAGCTGTTCTTGCTGGCCTGGGTGTTTAAAAAGCTTCCTGAAATGCGTGGCTACGTTAATAACATCTCTGAGATTGTGGTTGGTTCCTGGTGGGAGTTCTGTATTCGCTACCTCTGCGTAGGTCTGCTGTTAGTGATTGTGGGCAATAACCTGATCACTGCAGCAACTGAGAACTATGGCGGTTATGCTTCTGCTGATCAGATGCTGTTTGGCTGGGGGATGGTCGCTGCCATGGTGGTAATAAGCTGCCTGATTTCCACCCGTCGCCCTTATCCAATGCCTGTGGAGGCCTGATATGACTGTTGCTGCAATTGCCATGATGAGCTTTGGTTTTGGTGTTACCTGGGGGGGGGCTGCTCTCTGTATCCGTAAGGCCATGAAGAGCCAGGTTGCGGATTAATCATTATCCTCTTAGGAATGGTTTGATTGAGGGAACAATTAGCTGTGAATTGGTTCATGGCTAATTGTAACCTTATGTCAACAGAGCCTGGATAGGGCTACGTTTATTAAGAGTCACTTAACTGATTTTCAGATTGCATTCAGGCTTTCTTCTTCTTTTATCTTTTCTCTGATTATTGGGGCACGGACTCTATATACGTCATTCCAGGTAAAAGGTTGTCTTGTGTTGGGGTTGCATGGTACCAAGCCTATTTGGATCTGCAGCTCAAACATTTTTTTCAATCGTTTGTAGCTGAATAAATCCTCATGCCCATTTTCGGAGCAAAGTACTACCGCATCTTTGGGGTATGGTTTCTGGGCCAGAGTACAGAACCAGTTAGCATCAGGCCCTGGTACGTAGCTTGGCAGGTCTTCTCTTTCAGGAACTTCATCTGGCCTAAAGGTGTTATGTATTAGTCGGGTAGCCGGAGGCTGAATCTGAAGTTCTATTGTTTCAGCCAGGAGAGCCGGTGTGCTTGAATAATGGCTGCTGTAATCAGGCTTTGCCCTGAAGTTTTCTTCTATTGTGATGTTTGATGTGGGTGTTACTGTTATTGCAGGCTGACTTTCCACTGGTGGTGATGACTCTGGCTTTAACGGCACACTTTTTTCTGCTTTATCAATTTTTTTGATTTGACCAGTATGTGGGGATAACGGTTTCTGAAACTTTTTCAAACCTTCATGATCATCAAATGGTGTATTGAAATAAGTATACGGGTCAGAGTATTTCCAGACTCCATCCAATACTTTTCGTGTGTATTTGGGCTTTCCATTAATGGTTGCATCAATGATTGACACAGGCACTGCACAGGCTAACGTTCCCCAAAAATAAGGAGAGATTAAAACAGGAAGTGTAAATGCTGTAATAGCTGCACCACCCACAGCACCCGCGACCAGCTTGGGAATTAATGTACTTTCTGAAAGTGTTCTAGATAGTTTAATGGCATAATCATGAATGGGTCTGAAAGTGAACTGGTTTTCAGCATTGTTTCTGAAAAGGTTTAGAACCGTTATTCCCAGGCCGTAGATTGCACCCAGCGTTGCACCAATTACTATGGCAGATGCTGCAGCAACTTTATAACCCAGAAAAAAACCTACTTTTACTGCCTGATTAATAAGAAGTAAAGGCTGTTGAATAATTTCAATGGGTGAACTCAAAATTGGGTGGTCTTCCTGGAAGCTGTGAATAATACTTACTGCTGAGCTATTCGCTTCCATAGCTATTAAGCCTTTAATCTTTGTGATCAGGAGTGTGTGAACTGTATTCACACCTGTTTTTAATTTAAATAAAAAAAGTATGCAGGGTTTTTATTAATATTAATTTGATGTTTTGATTACTCACCTGCGTGACTCTTATAGGTGGCTTTGCTTTAATTCTGGGCTTTGCTGGTTTCTGACCAGATTTCTGGTCAAAGGTTCAGAAAATCTAACAGGCTACTTTATTCTGTAGCTTTATTGTCTAATGACTGGTTACTTAAGACTATGAAAACGATATTGATTACTGGTTTTGAGCCTTTTGCTGGTATGCCACTGAATCCGGCTTTGGAAGCGGTAAGAATTCTTAATGGTACTGAATTACAAGGTTTGGGGGTTATAAGAACGGTTACCGTTCCAGTTGTCCATACCAAATCGATTGCTACTGTCACTTCTGCAATTTGTGATTATGAACCTGATGCAGTCCTTATGGTCGGTCTGGCTCCGGGGCGTATTGGTATTATGCCGGAACGGGTTGCTATCAATGTGGATGATTTTCGTCTTGTGGATAATGAAGGCAATCAGGTCGTTGATGAGCCGGTGGTTGAAGGAGGCCCTGCTGCTTATTTCACTACTCTGCCAATAAAAACGATGGTGCAAGAAATGCGTCAGGCAGGTATCCCTGCGTCGGTGTCTAACAGTGCCGGCACTTTTGTCTGCAATCATCTTTTCTACGGTGTGATGCATGAGCTCAGAAACCAGAATGTCCGGGCCGGGTTTATTCATGTGCCGTTATTGCCAGAGCAAGCGGTCAAGTGTGATGAACCTTCCATGGCACTGGAGCAGATTGTCAAAGGACTCACCATTTGCGCTCGAACAGCGCTGGAACATCAGAAAGACATTGCCCTTCCAGCCGGTGAAATTGCCTGATGTGAAATGCCGTAGGCTGTTGAATGGGCTGAGTGAACTAAAGAGTTTGAAATACATAACCTTGTTAAACAGGCTCCTCCACCGCTGAACTTGTACTCATGGTTACGGTCATAAGGGCTGATAAGGTGCATGGTGCAACCTTTAAAGCCCTCAAACGGCTGTTTTTCTCAGAAAGGCGGGTTGGTCAAATGATCGGTTCATTCGTTGTCACGGCAAAGTATGTGGCACTGGCAGCCATTGCTGTTCTGTTTTTTATGATGGGTGTTCTGACCTCTTTGAATGATGTTCTCATACCTCATCTGAAAGCCGTTTTTCAACTCAGCTACTTTCAGGCCTTATTGATTCAGGTGGTCTGGTTCCTGGCTTATATGGTGAACAGCTACCCCTGTGGCAAGGTCGTCCGGCAGACTTCATACAGGACTGGCATGGTTTCCGGCTACCTCATTGCTGGCCTGGGGTGTTTGCTGTTTTTGCCCGCCTGGTATCTGGACAATTATTATGCCTTTTTGATTACGCTGTTTGTCGTGGCATCTGGTATCAGTTTTCTACAGGTTGTATCCAGTCCTTATGGTGCTGCGTTGGGTGATCCATCGACTGAACACCAGAGGCTGGTTTTTCTGCACGCTTTCTTTGCTTTAGGTACAACTGTAGCTCCAATGGTTGCAGGTCCAGCAATACTCGACTCGGTGGGGGCGGAGCTGTTAACCATTGGCTTCGCTTCAGAGACGCAGCAGGGTGCCATGACACTCCTGATGCCATACGGGGTTCTCGGCTTATTATTATTGGTATTGGCTTTGGTCAATAGCGTGCTTCGCATGCCGGATCTGATTGCCGAAGATCGCTTGGATGGAGTGTCTGCAAATGACAGTGCCTGGCGTTATCCCCACACGATGTTTGGCGCCGTTGCGGTCTTCTTCTATGTCGGAACAGAGGTGTTGCTGGGTAGCTTTATCATCAACTATGCCCTCTTTGAACAGGTGAAACTGCCCTACAGTGAGTTGTCCCTGTTCGTCTCTCTGTACTGGGGAGGGATGCTGATTGGCAGAGTGTCAGGCCCCTTTGTAATGAAATACGTCAGGTCGGATTATCTGTTGATTATTTCTGGTTTGGGTGCCTCCCTCTTATTGGTTGGGGGAATGGCCAGTCATGGGTTGATTGCGGTTCTGATGGTGGCACTGGCTGGGCTATTTAATTCCACCATGTTTCCTGTCATTTATGGGCTTGCCATGAAGGGACTGTCTCCCATGGTGGCCACTCAGGCATCCGGTATTGTTACCACTGCCATTGTTGGTGGTGCTGTCATTCCTCTTGCCGGTGGGATTGCTGCGGATCTGTGGGGGATTAAATCGGCTCTATGCTGTTCTGTTTTTTGTTATCTGATTATTTCTGCTTATGGGGTCTTTTCCTTGCACAGGCGGACCTTGGGTGAGGGGGAATAGATAACCCGGAGGTTGGCTGTTACTATGCCTGCACCATAATGTATAAGTAACCCGATTGGGTTGGAGTCTTATGAACCGAATTCCCCTGACTATTTTCTTACCTGAAGCCAGCAGGATTGCAGCAGGCTGTATGGGGTTAGGTGGAGACTGGGATAATAGCCCGGTGTCAAAAGATCATATGATGCAGGCGCACCAGTTTCTGGATAGTGCTCTGGAGAGCGGTATAAACTTTTTTGATCACGCGGATATTTATACCCGTGGCAAGGCTGAGCAGGTATTTGGTGGGGTATTGGCTGAGAGGCCGGGATTGCGGGAAGACATATTCCTGCAAAGCAAGTGCGGCATTCGTTTTGCCGAAGGAAGCATTCCCAATCGCTACGACTTCTCTCAAGATTGGATCCTTCGCAGTGTTGAAAACAGCCTTACCCGTTTGAACACCGATTATCTGGATCTCCTGCTGCTGCACAGACCGGATCCGCTCATGCAGCCGGAGGACGTGGCCGAGGCGTTTCATCAGCTGCAGAAGGACGGAAAAGTTAAGCACTTCGGTGTGTCAAATATGAATGGCCACCAGATTAAATACCTTCAGTCATTCCTTGATCAGCCTATCGTGGTCAATCAGTTGCAGATGAGCCTGACTCACCTGGACTGGTTGGATGAAGGGGTGCTGGTTAACCATCCTGAAGGCCAGTCGGTTGGTTTTACACCGGGCACTGTAGAATATTGTCGCAGCCATAATATTCAGTTGCAGGCCTGGGGTTGTCTGAGCAAGGGTGTCTTTACCGGGAAGGATGTCAAAGATGAACCTGAATTCATACAGGCAACAGCCCGGCTGGTTGAGCAGTTTGCCGGGGAGCTGGGCGCTTCCAGAGAGGCGGTTGTACTGGCTTGGCTGATGCGACACCCTGCTGGCATTCAGCCAGTTATTGGCACCACAAACGTCCAGCGTATTCGGGCCTGCCATCGGGTTGAAAACATCGAATTGAGCCGGGAGCAATGGTATCAGTTGTATGTCAGTGCCAGAGGTCGTATGCTTCCCTTATTAGACGTGATCAAGGTCGAATTCAGAGGGAAATATCTCATTATGTGATAATTCCTTAGGCGTGGATGTATAAAAATGGTATTCACTGTCTAAAAAACACGCTAAACTAGCGGACCTTTTTCTACCCTGTGCATAGCCTTTCTTGGCCGCAAGGGTTTTGTTGGGAAGTCCTGGCGCTTCGTTTCCTGCATTTAATCCGGCTGAAAGTTGAACTACATACTCTGTTGAGTGCTCAGTCGCTGGAAGATCGATAGATCTTATTATCCTCTATCAATGCAGGCCAAGCTTGTTATCAAGCCTCTCCAAACGCAGTCGTGGACCTCACAGGCGATTCGGTATTGTCTTTCTGTTGTTGTATCAGACAGAACCTGCCGGATAGCAGCACCAGGAAGTCCATGGCCTGCAAATCCTCCGAATGCTATCAGTAAGGCATTGGTAAAGTGCGCCGCCATTCCATTTCTGTTTGCTCCGAGCGTCGCCAGCACCAAGCAGCCATGAGCCGGTTTACCGGACCATCAAATGCCGTCTGATCTGAACCTGACAGCGTTTGAGATCAAGATGGCGGCATTTTTATGGTAAAAAATTGAATTTATGGAGTATCAAATTGACTGATACCAACAACGCGATGACTTTTGCGGACCTTCCTCTGTCTGAGGCTGTACTCAAGGCTGTACAGGATGTTGGCTATGAGAGCCCATCCCCCATTCAGGCTCAAAGTATTCCTCACCTGCTGGAAGGGCGTGATCTGCTTGGACTGGCCCAGACCGGTACTGGTAAAACCGCTGCATTTGCACTGCCACTTCTGTCAGGTATTGACCTGAAGCAGCGTGATCCTCAGGTTCTGGTATTGACGCCAACCCGTGAGCTGGCAATTCAGGTTGCTGAAGCATTCCAGCGTTATGCACGCCATATGAAAGGCTTCCATGTACTGCCGGTATACGGTGGTCAGGATATGCGTGGCCAGTTACGCAGCCTTCAGCGTGGAGCCCACGTAATTGTGGGTACACCGGGTCGTGTTATGGACCACCTGCGTCGTGAAAGCCTGAAGCTGGATGGCTTGAAAACTGTCGTTCTGGATGAAGCGGATGAAATGCTGCGCATGGGCTTCGTAGACGACATTGAGTGGATTATGGAGCAGACGCCTGCAGATCGTCAGGTGGCTCTGTTCTCGGCAACCATGCCATATCAGATTCGTAAGATTGCGGATAACCATCTTAAAAATCCGGCAATGGTTGAGATTAAAGCCAAGACTGCAACCGTTGATACCATCACTCAAAAAGTCTGTATGGTTAGTGGTTTCCACAAACTGGATGCGCTTACCCGTATTCTGGAAGTGGAACCATTTGATGCCATGATCATTTTCGTGCGCACCAAAACGGCTACTGTTGAGCTGGCTGAAAAACTCGAAGCCCGTGGCTTTGCTGCAGCTGCACTCAATGGTGATATGAGTCAGGCGCTTCGAGAGAAAGTAGTTGACCGTCTCAAGAAAGGTTCTCTGGATATTCTGATTGCTACTGACGTAGCAGCCAGGGGGCTGGATGTTGAGCGGATGAGTCACGTAGTGAATTACGATATCCCTTACGATACTGAAGCGTATGTTCACCGTATTGGCCGTACTGGCCGTGCGGGTCGTCAAGGTACTGCTATTTTGTTTGCCACTCACAGAGAGCGCAGAATGCTGCGTGCCATCGAAAGTGCTACACGACAGCGTATTGATACCATGCGTTTGCCTTCCATGAGCGATGTGCGGGATATCCGTATTCGTCAGTTTAAGGAGGAAGTGGGCAAAGTATTGGATATGGGTGAAGAACTGGATGTGTTCCGTGAGCTGGTGGCTGAGCTTGAGCAGGAAAATGCGCTGAGCTATGAAGACATGGCGGCGGCACTGTGCTTTATGGCACAGAAAGAGCGCCCGTTCCCAGATGCTAAAGAGCCAGAGCAGCCTCGCCGTGAAGGCCGTGAGCGTGGAGAGAGAGGCGATCGTCCTGATCGCGGAGAGCGTCGTGGGCGTGATGGTGAGCGACGTGGCGACCGGGGCCGTGAGCGCAACAATGATGGGATGGTTCGTTATCGCGTAGAACTGGGTCGTGACCAGGGGATTAACCCTGGTGATCTGGTTGGTGCTATTGCCAATGAAGGCAAAATCTCTGGACAGAGTATTGGTCATATTCGCTTATTTGATAGCTGTTCGTCAGTTTATCTGCCAGAAGGGATGGATAAGGCCGTCATTGAGGCCTTAAAAGGCGCTAAGATTCGTAACCGTCCAATGGAGCTAAAGCTTTGGACTGGTGACGAGCCTCAAGGAGAGCGCCGTGGTCGTCGTGATGGTGCTGGTCGCCGTGATGGTGGTCGCCCTCAAGGTGGCCGTCGTGATGGTGGCCGTGGCGGTGACCGTCGTCCACGTCGTGATAATAGCGGGAATCGTTAATAATATTGAGCTACTGGTTGTTTTCCAGTAGCTCTGATTTCCAATTTTCCTGAATTGTACTCAGTCTCTAAATCAGCTATTTCACCTGAACGGCATTTTTTCTCCAGGACTTTTCAAATGCGGTACTGAGGATCTCGACCTCCCAGCCGTGGTATGGATCTCTGATAAGAACAAACGTAGAAGTCACTGCGTCAACAACCACAGTATGCCCCCCTCCTGCGCTATTTACTGAAACTATTGCAGACCCATTTCTATTCACAGCATTGGCTAGAGCTTCTAATGTTGGAAAGTTAGTTTTAAATGGGAATAGATCTGCACTCATTAATACATGAAGTATGAAGTTATCATCTCCAAGATTTGTTGATTTTAATTCACTTACAGAAAAACGGCGGTTATGCTGATGCATTAGCATAGCAGCTGCTGCATAAGTGCAGCCTCTGGTTGCTTGCTGTTGAATAATTGGCTTTTCATTGTGAGTATATTTGATTTCGACCCCTCTAATGAATTCGCATCTTATTGATTTGTGCTCTTTTAAAATTTCATGGTCACGATATGAAAGCACATAACCATGCTCTCCAGTAAAAGATATATTTTTGAGAATGGGATCTTCACGAAAAGTATAATTAACAACAACCTCTAGGAGGTTTCGCGGAAATTTCCACATAAAACTTCCAAGGTTAAACATCTCTTCTGGTAACTTTCTAGATTTTAGATAGTTCTTGAACTCTCTGTCATCCAGCAGTTGAAATCGAATCATAATATCTTTGACAGTATTGGTAATGTATTCAAACTCTTGACTGCTGTCTCCGCCTCGAGTGTCACAACCGGCTAAGTTTGGGAATTGCCTCTGGAACGCCGATCTGGGAATGCCGGCTGATTGTTTTAATTTATCCTTTAGCTCTTGAGTTGTCTTATTATCAGGTTTGCAAATCATGCTATGAGGCATAGCTCTCTGCTTATGCTGCCTGCTTGATGTGGGTATCTGTTCGGCTCTTTGTGGACCAGGTTTTCTTAAAAAGTCTGCAGAATGAGCTCGAATACTTGAAAGTCCGGAACTGTGTAGTCTGGTTTGCTCATGAATTGGTTGCTGGCCATGAGAAAAGTCAGAAGATGGCGTTACCACCTCTTTTTTTATTATGGGAGGTAATGGGGGAGTATGCTTTACAACTGTCTTTCACCACCCCTATCAGGAATAAACCGATTCGTAAGAAATGCCTAAAATTTGGATGATCGTCCACTGCTTTTCCTTCAAACCGACCACATGCTGTTCCTGATTATTGACCGTTAATACATTAATCCCCTGAAAGCAGAAGAAGACCCATCTTGCTGTTGGATTCTGGCAGGGCTTCTTTTTCTGGTTTGGAAACACACGACTCCGCTTTTTCAGTTCGTACCTTATTCTGTGCTGGATAGCAGCATAGACCATCAGGCAGAGTGTCATCACCATCAACAGCGCTTCAATGCGCTCCGGTTTCTTCAGATAGAGTGAAGAGACCAGAAAGTCCGGGCTTTTCAGGAAACGAAAGCC
>OODV01000037.1 GCA_900299555.1 uncultured Endozoicomonas sp. | reverse complement strand
GGGGAAAAACGTCTACAGGTTGGAAGTTTGGTTTTAAGCTGCACCTTATCATCAACCATCTGGGCGAAATTTTATCATTTTGCCTGACAACGGCTAATACCGATGACCGTAAGCCAGTGCCAGATCTTGTTGAAGAATTAACGGGTTGGCTTTATGGCGATAAGGGTTATATCTCTGAAAAGCTGGCAGACTGGTTGCACGGGAAAGGTCTGAACCTGATAACGAAAGTCAGGAAAAATATGAAACCCAAAGAGCTGAAGGCCTTTGATAAAGCGATGTTGCGAAAGCGAGCAGTCATAGAAAGCGTAAATGATCAGTTGAAGAATATTTCGCAGTTGCTGTAAACCTGATGGCAGGGCTTATTGCCTATACAAGGCAGCCCAGAAAACCACATATTGATGTCTCAGTACTAACAAAAGGTGTACCTATGGCTTTCTGAGCGTCGAACTCACGTTATTTACATCTCATGCTTTCTTGCCTTTTTTCCTGACTGGATGGTCTTACACATTTTCACAAACTGCTTATCCGCTGCGCGTCGTTCTGCAATACTGGCTCCATTGATGGCCTGCTCTCTCATCAGCTTCTGGTAACTGCTCAGCCGACGAGGATCAAGCGTACCATTGGTAATGGCGGTATTGATGGCACAACCTGGCTCACCGTCATGCTGACAGTCAGAAAAGCGACATTGACTGGCAATGTCACTAACATCAGCAAATGTTTGCTCAACTCCCTGTTCACAGTCTGCCAGTTGCAGTTCACGCATTCCCGGAGTATCCATGAGGAGAAAACCACCCACTGCACAACGCAATGATCTTGCCGTGGTTGTATGCCTGCCTTTACTGTCTTCCTCTCGAATAGCGCTGGTGTGCTGACTATTCTCCTGAAAGATCGAATTAAACAGTGTGGACTTTCCAACACCGGAAGACCCGAGAAAGGCTACCGTCTGCCCTGGTCGGCACCAGCTCATAATACCAATTGCCTTTTCTAACTACTGTATAACTGCCCACTGGCGAGAGCATAAACTGAATAGACGTCCAGCTTCGCCGCATAGATTGTTCCAGGCCTCGCAGC